>CALGAA010000307.1 GCA_937952445.1 uncultured Bacteroidota bacterium
CCATGTCCTCAAATGGGTAGGTGGAATATTTGATTCCCCAAAAACCTACGATCAGGAGGGACCTGTGTTTGAGCCGGCACCAAAGCACATGCAAAAAGAGGCGGTGGCCTTCCTTCATGAACAGTTTTTTCAGGAACCTTTGTGGCTGTTTCCTGTGGAAATCCGAAACCGATTGCAACCGGACCACGGCGTGGCGACTTTAGCTGGCTGGCACAAGTCTGTCATCGATCGGTTGTACACTACGGATCGACTCCAAAGGTTAATCGATTCTGAAGCTGCTTACGGAAAATCGGTTTATGGATTTGAAGAATTTTTTGTGGATATGGAGGAAGGAATTTGGTCTGAACTCGAAAGCAATGACCCCACAACGGTTTACCGTCGGAATTTGCAAAAATTGCATCTGGAGAAACTGATCGAACTGACCAAGCCCGCCAGTGCCAGTTCCGGTACCATTTCCACCTTTGTACGAACGACAGCTTCGGTCAATCCGGTCATGTCCGATATCCGATCGATGAGTATCGGTCGGTTGGATGCTTTGAGGGACAAATTGAAGAAAGCTGAACGGAAATCGCGGCATTCCATGTCGCAATATCACTATCTGGATTGCATGAAACGGATTGATGAAGTGTTGAATAATAATTGACGCCTTGGAGCTGATCTAGTGTCATGACCAAAGAGATGATAAATTTATCTTTGAGCAGTCATCCCAATTTTGGGTAGGTTTGGTATTTGCATTTATATAAAGCAAGTACGTATAATCTGGATAAAGTAAAGGAAGGTACCGTGCAGTACCTTCCTTTTTTATATAAAGAAGCCTATTGCGAGAATTTTACATTGAGATCATCCTTTTTAAATACGATCTCAGAATTATGCGGGCGATAAATCGTGGTATGCTGGTGCATCATGTTCTTTGAGATCGAGGCCCTCGACTTCCTCTTCCTCAGTGACCCTCAGTCCCATAGTTTGTTTGACGATCAAAGTCACCAGGTAAATAAACAGAAATGTAAAAAGGCCAATGCTGACGATGCCCACGGCTTGATAGCCCAATTGCGCGAAACCCGCTTTCGCACCAAAGAGTCCCACGGCGAGCGTGCCCCAAATTCCGCAGACCAGGTGAACAGAAGTAGCACCGACCGGGTCATCGATTTTGATTTTATCAAAAAAGACTACGGAAAAAGGAATAATAACACCAGCTATGGCTCCGATGAGAACCGATTCAAATGGGCTCATCAAGTCAGCTCCGGCAGTGATACCCACCAGACCTCCGAGAATACCGTTCAACACCATGGTTAGGTCGTTTGCTTTGAATAAATAGTGGGTGCAGAAATAACATCCAATGGCGCCAGCTGCTCCGGCAAGTGCCGTATTGACGAAAACCAGGGAAACCGTATCTGGATCAGCGGAAAGTACCGATCCGCCGTTAAATCCAAACCATCCAAACCACAAAAGGAGAACTCCTACAGCAGCCAGCGGAATGTTGTGTCCAGGTATAGGATTGATTCCTTTGGAGGTATATTTACCTAGCCTGGGTCCAAGAATCAGAACCAAAGCCAGAGCTCCCCAGCCACCTACTGAATGCACCAGTGTCGATCCAGCGAAATCATAAAAACCGAGTTGATCCAGCCATCCGCCACCCCATTTCCACATTCCGGTAATGGGATAGGAAATGGACACAAAAAGCAGACAAATAAGGAGGAAACTGTTGAGTTTTATCCTTTCGGCCACGGCTCCGGAGACGATCGTACAGCAGGTGGCTGCAAACATGGCCTGGAAAATGAAATCGGTCCAGTAGGTATACCCACCTTCTGCGTAGGCGATGGACTCACCAGCCGGTAAAGCCAATCCAAACTGGGCAAAACCAACAAGGCCGTTCCAGGATTCGCCGGGATACATCAGGCTAAATCCTACGATGTAATAGCTCACCATGCCGATGGCCAAAATCATGACATTCTTGAAAATGATGTTAATGGCATTTTTTCTTCGGACCAGTCCGGCTTCCAGGGTGGAAAATCCCAGGTGCATAATAAATACCAGGGTCGCTGCCATGAGTATCCAGATGTTGTTTACGGTAAAAAGTGTAGTATCTGTCATTTTTTGAATTTTAATTCGTTTTGAGTAATGAGGTTAGATGGCTTCTGCGTTTTGCTCCGCGTTCCTGATCCGGTATACCGTATCTATTGGGAGTACGGCGATTTTTCCATCCCCGATTTTTCCAGTTGCGCCTGATTTTAAGATCACCTCCACGATTTCCGGACACTTTTCCTTCGTCGTGAAAATGTCCATCTGCACCCGTTCGATGAATTCGGTTCCGTATTCAGAACCCCGGTAAATCATTTTCTCTCCCTGCAAGAGCCCGTATCCCCGGACATCGTGCAGAGTGAAAAAAAGAACATCAATTTCCGCCAGAGCCGCCTTGACTTCTTCAAATTTGCTCATGCGGATGATCGCTTCTATTTTTTTCATACTTTGTCTTTTAATGTGGTCTATCCAATTATTGATTCTGGTACAACGCGCATTGTAAATGCTAATTTAAGGGCCGTAGTGTTGGCCGGGAAACTGAATAAATCCAAAAATGTGTAATTAAAATATATCGGCAGGATTGCTATGTATTTGATAGTGAGGTAGTTGTAGGTGTGCATTTTGTATGCTTAAAACACTCGAACTGTACCTTAATAAAAGTAGCAAAGGTTAATTAGGATCTAATAAAAAGAACGGTTAATTAGGGTCTTCTCATAAATCCAGATATTATTTCCCTGAAATAGCGGTGTACGGTGAGTCCTGAAAGGAGGATGGAATGTAGGATAAATATGTAGCGTTATCATTCGGTAGGAGAAGAGCGGGGACATATTGGGAGGTACTGATAGAGTAGGGGTCAGAGGGTAAAATAAATGTGTGCGGTTTTATTGAGGCAAGTGGGGAGCCGGACTGTAGTAGCTTGGACTTAATTTAATGTGGATAGCCTCGTCATAAGCATCACGAATTTAATGCCCGGCGCACTGGTGGAATTGGAAAATAACGGCTTGTCTTCGCCCTATATCCGCGGTAATCGGTAAATTGCAGCATGATTTTAAGTATGCAGATTATTGATCGGATTCGCATCACGCCCTACCAACTCCATTTTCGTAGCCCTGCTCGTACCTCACGGTCGGTGATGCGTCAGCGCAAGGTTTATTTTATGGAGGCCGCGGGAACAATCATGAATGATCAGCGGATCGGTTGGGGTGAAATAGCTCCTCTGGATGGATTGAGTCCTGAGACCATTGAATTTCATCAATCCATGGAGGATCTTGCAGGAAAGTGGAAGGAGATTTCTGCTGTCGAAGAATTTTTAAAATTTCCCTCATTTCGCTTTGGATTAGAGGCGGCTAGCCTGGATCTGAAACACGGAGGGCGTCGGGTATGGTTTGATGGCGAATTCGCACGGGGACAATCCGTCATTCCCATCAACGGCTTGATCTGGATGGGAGATAAAGAATATATGTCGGATCAGATCCGACAGAAACTGAATGATGGATATCCGTGTCTTAAGCTCAAAATCGGCGGAATCAATTTTGAAGAGGAACTTCAGCTCCTGGCCTATATTCGACAAGAATTTTCGCCCCGGGATCTGGAATTGCGACTGGATGCCAACGGCTCATTTCAACCAGAGGATGCAAGGGAAAAATTGAAGTGGCTTTCTGAATTTTCGATCCATTCGATCGAACAACCCGTGAAGGCGGGACAATGGGATCTAATGGCTGCCCTGTGTGCTGAAAATTTGATTCCCATCGCCCTGGATGAAGAATTGATTGGAATCAAAACCAGGGAAGAAAAAGAGCGTTTGCTCGATCATATTCGACCGCAATATTTAATTTTTAAGCCTTCACTCATCGGAGGATTGGCCCAAACCCGGGAATATATCGATTTTTGTTCACGACGGGGTACAGGTTGGTGGGTGACTTCGGCGCTCGAATCAAACGTCGGCCTAAACGTTCTCGCTCAGTTTTGCGATGATCTGAATGTGAAACGAGTACAGGGTCTCGGGACCGGGAAATTATTTTCGAACAACATCCCTTCTCCACTACGAGAATCACGGGGAGTAGTCAAGGTGGATCCTGAAGGGTTTTGGGGTGAAATCATGGGTGATGCGGAAGTTTGAATCCATTACCATCAACCACCAGACAATTCCGTGGTCCGGGATTTCAGAATTCAGAGCCACATGGGCCGGAGATCCCGAAATTCCCCCATTTTTGGAAGCTTGGTCTGATGAGCAAAATACCTTCCCGGCCTTGACCTCGGGGTCTACCGGGAAACCCACCAGGGTGTTGTTGAGAAAAGAATACGCGGTTGCCAGCGCTTTGGCGACGATCGAACATCTGGATTTGCAGGCCGGAAATAACGTTTTGCTGTCGATGCCAGCGGCTTATATCGCCGGCCGAATGATGATTGTCCGGGCCATAGTGGGGAACTTTAACCTGCTCCCGGTTCCCTTATCTTCAACTCCCCAAATACCATCGGAGTCCATCGGACTGGCCGCGTTTACACCACATCAGTTTTACAATATTGTGGATTCGCATGAGAATTTGAATCATCTGAATATCCAAAATATACTCCTGGGCGGAGCGCCGGTATCGGAGAATCTGATCCGGCAAATTAAGGGATTCAGAGGCCGCATTTACGAAACGTTTGGGATGACGGAAACCTATAGCCACGTTGCGATGAAAATGCGGTATCCGGTGGATGAGGATTTATTTACAGCGGTGGGGCCTGCACGATTCAGGGAGCGGGACAACAGACTGATCGTGGATGCTCCACATTTGGGCATTGATGGATTGGAAACCCGGGATGTAGTCGAACTGGAAGGACCAAAGAAATTTCGATGGGTGGGTCGGGCAGATTTCGTCATCAATAGCGGAGGGATTAAAATCTTTCCCGAAATGGTCGAAAAGAAACTGATTCCTGTGATTAAACAGCCCTTTTTTATCACGGGCCGGCCGGATCCGGAATTCGGACAACGGGTGGTTCTGGTGATCGAAGGCGCTCCATCGGGGATCCCGGAAAAGCAATTGATGGACCAGATGGAGAAGGTTTTGGGGAAATATGAAAAACCAAAATCCATCGTTTGGGTTGATACTATGGTGTATACCCAAACCGGGAAAATCAACAGAACTGAAACCGTAAAACAGATAATTTGATGCCATCCTTCACAATCAAACCCGACCCCATTCCCAGACCTAAACCTGACCCCGCACCAAAACCACAGCCTTCGCCCAAACCGAATCCCGTTCCTCATCCTACACCAAAACCCATACCCAAACCACAACCAAATTCCACGTTCTCGCCCTTACGTATTATTACAAGCACCTCGCAAAACCAACCTCAGTCTTAACCATGTTATCTTTCGCCATATACTCCATGCCCGGCACGAGCCATTTTTTACAAATATCCGGACCCGCCCTACCTATAGCCAGAGACGAGATTTTCCAGCACGATGGTTTTGTGTTCGCACCTTTTGACCTGGCAAGCGAGCCTGTTTATGTTATAAACGGGTCCGTGGAGAATTGTGATCTGGAAGCATTGGACGATTACCAATGGGAAATGGGGAAACGGCAGGTGGAGAAAACCAGTCGACCGACGTACACAGCAATGTTTGACCAGGCGTTGTCTGCTATTCAAAGTGGATTTCTGGAGAAAATTGTGATTTCAGCCCGTGACATCGATCAACAAGGCATTCTTTCCGTCTCCCAATTTGTAACTCGCTTACGGCAATCATATCCGAATGCTTTTGTTTATGTGTTTTATATGCCCGGTGTGGAAATGTGGATCGGTGCTACGCCCGAGATGCTGTTGGAAGTGTCGGATACGACCCGGTCGACTGTTGCATTAGCGGGGACGATGCGCAACGGGGCCAAACTTACAGATTGGGGTGAAAAGGAGCGATTGGAACACCGTTTTGTGGAGCAATTTGTCGAAGAAACCCTGGATGGCCGGCACTACCGAAAAACCGGACCTGCTCCGATCCAGGCAGGACCTGTGTACCATTTGAAAACCGAGTACCAAATCCCACTCGACGAGCCGTTTGTGAATCCGGTGGATTTACATCCGGGACCGGCCCTAAGTGGGTACCCCGTTCCGGAATCGGTCGAGCGGATCAAACAAATCGAACATGAACCCAGGCGATACTATACCGGATTTCTGGGTCCGGTCTCTACATCGGGAAAATGCCGGATGTACATCAATTTAAGATGCCTGGAGGTTTTACAAACCGGGAGCGTGTTGTATGCGGGCGGCGGATTGACCATCGATTCGGATCTGGAAAAGGAATGGCGTGAGATTCAGGATAAATTAAGTACTTTGCGATCGAAAATGTACAAAGACCACAACAAGGTATGATATCAAACAAGCCAGTCGTACAGCGATTGCTGGGGTTATTTGCGGCCAGGGGAATTGACCAGGTCGTCGTAAGTCCGGGCTCTCGAAATGCACCCCTGATCCAAACCTTTTCGGGGCGGGGCGATTTTAAAATGTATTCGGTTCCTGACGAGCGGACGGCGGGATTTTTTGCCCTGGGCATCGCGATGAAAAATCGGCGACCGGTTATTCTCAATTGCACCTCAGGCTCGGCATTGTTGCATTTTGGTCCTGCGATTGTCGAAGCGTATTATCAGAATATTCCACTCATCGTTCTTTCAGCGGACCGGCCTGCTCATTTGATCGATCAGGGACATGGCCAATCCATCCGCCAGGAAAATGTTTTCAGCAATTACGTCAAAGGGAGCCTCAATCTCGACGAAGATTCGTACCGGGAATCCTGGTATTTCGACATGAAAGTCAACGAGATTTTACAGCATACAATGGGGGAGGACGAGGGGCCGGTGCATATTAATATTCACCTCGATGAACCCTTATACGATTTTGAGGATTTTAAACCCATCAAGGTCCGCACGATCCATTTTCCCGTATTGCAGAAATCGATGACACCGGACACCACGGCCCGGTTGCAGCGGGTATGGAATGAGTCCGAGCGGGTGATGATTTTGGTTGGACAACATCCTCCACGCACTATGCTCAATGCCTGGCTGGAACATTTTGCAACCCGCAAGAAAGTAGTGATTCTGGCTGAGCACACTTCAAATGTTCACGGGAATTATTTCCGGATCGATCACATCGACCGGTGTATATTTCCCATGGATGCTACGGAGTGGAAAACCTACCAGCCCGATTTGCTGATTACCTTCGGTAAGGAGATCGTATCGAAAAAAATCAAAAAACTGCTCCTTGAATCGACGGGTGTGCAGCACTGGCATGTTGGAAAAAACGCTGATTACCGCGATACTTTTGGGAGCCTGACCGAAATTATTCAGATTCCACCCCACCAGTTTTTGATGTCCATCAGCGAGTTTCGCAAAAAACCTTCGACGTTTCGTCAACTATGGGAACAAAGATCCCGGTCGGCACGGGAAACCCACGATCAATTTTTGACCACAGCCGCGTGGTCGGATTTAAAAGCGTGGGAGTTTGTAGCACAGAACCTGCCGTCTGGGTTAATCTTACATTTGGGCAACAGCGCGTCGATCCGGTACAGCCTGCTGTTTTCCATCCCCGAGAACATCGAATGTTATTCCAATCGGGGCGTGAGTGGGATCGATGGTTGCACGAGTACTGCACTCGGTTTTGCCACCCAGCAACCGGACCGTGATGTCTGGCTCATTTGTGGCGATGTTTCTTTCCTGTACGATCGCAATGCGTTCTGGCAAACACCTCGTCCATCCAATTTCAAAGTGATTGTCGTCAACAATGGAGGAGGCGGCATTTTCCGGTTCATAGAGGGGCCACAAAAGTCCCGGATTTCGGATCCGTTTCTGGAAACTCCCCATACGGAGAGTGTGCTTCCCGCCATCTCGGGGACCGGGATCCAAAGCTTTTCTGTGGACACCTTCGATGATCTCCAAAATATTTTTCCGACATTTGTGGCGGCATCCGGCCCGACAGTACTGGAAATCCGGACACCGATGGAGGTGAACGACCAGGTCCTTAAACAATATTTTGAGCATTTAAAATTATCGAAATGAGTCAACGAAATTGGAAAACCATCCAGGAATACACCGATATCCTTTTTGAGGAATGCGATAACGTAGCCAAAATCACTTTCAACCGTCCGGAAGTGTACAATGCGTTTCGCCCGGAAACGGTCCACGAACTCATTTCAGCTTTTCGGATTTGTGCGGATCGGACCGATATTCGCGTCGTGGTTCTAACCGGTATAGGGGATAAAGCATTCTGTTCCGGTGGTGATCAGAATGTGAAAGGGAAAGGTGGATATGTCGGGGCTGACGGCGTTCCCCGGCTGAATATCCTCGATGTTCACAAACAAATCAGGTCGCTACCCAAACCGGTGATTGCGATGGTCAACGGATACGCGATCGGAGGAGGTCATGTGCTCCATGTCGTTTGCGATCTCACCATCGCTTCAGAAAATGCCATATTCGGGCAAACCGGCCCCAAAGTGGGGAGTTTTGACGCTGGTTTTGGTTCTTCCTATCTTGCCCGCCACGTCGGTCAAAAGAAAGCCCGGGAAATATGGTTTTTATGCAACCAGTACTCCGCACAGGAAGCCGAACGCATGGGAATGGTCAACAAGGTGGTTCCCCTGGCTCAGCTGGAAGATACCGTGATGGAATGGTGTGCAATCATCAAAAAGCGAAGTCCCATGGCAGTGCGTATGATCAAAAGAGGACTCAATGCCGAACTCGATGGACAACGCGGTTTGATGGAATTTGCCGGAGATGCCACATTGATGTACTATCTGATGGATGAAGCTCAGGAAGGACGTCAGGCTTTCCTCGAAAAGCGGGATCCGGATTTTGATCAATACCCCAAATTTCCCTAATGAGCAAATGGAAAGCATGGCTCCATGCTGCCCGACTGCGTACGCTTCCTCTGGCTCTGGCTGTAGTCATCATGGGTGGCATCCTCGCATACGCTGATGGATACGTCAACGGAGCAGCTTTTTTGCTGGCCATCCTCACCACATTGATCCTTCAGATTTTATCCAATTTTGCGAACGATTACGGTGATTTCACCTCCGGGGTAGATGTCGAAGGCCGGGTAGGACCTCAGCGTGCTTTGCAGGGCGGACTGATTACGCCGGTTCAAATGCGTCAGGGATTAACCATTACCGCCGTTCTTGCCTTGATCAGTGGCATTGCCCTTCTTCTGGTGGCAGAATTATCCCGACAGGGGTTTATTTTCTTTTTGATTTTAGGCGTGCTGGCAATTATTGCAGCCATTACCTATACCGTGGGAAAACGACCGTATGGGTATGTGGGGCTTGGTGATTTATCGGTCTTTGTTTTTTTTGGTTTGGCGGGTGTTTTGGGTGCACATTATTTAATTCACGGGGTATTCAATCCGATCAACGTATTGATGGCAGCGAGTTGTGGATTCTTTTCGGTCGGAGTGCTCAATCTCAATAACATCAGAGACCGTGAGGCGGACAAACGACATCGTAAAAATACGCTTCCTGTGGTGATGGGTCCTCAAAACGCCAGACGGTATCACGTTTTTCTCATCGTCGCGGGCTGGAGTACGGCGATTGTGTACACCGTATTGAACTATCATTCCTGGTCACAGTGGCTGATCGTGCTTTCCCTGCCGTTATTCCTCCGAAATGTCCGTTCTCTTTGGAAACTCCGGGAGCAGGAAATTGACCCCTTACTCAAACAGTTGGCCATCGCCACCCTCCTTTTTGTCATCCTGGAGGGGATCGGTTGGATGCTGGTGTAATCGTTATTTACTATGCTTCATATGGGTTTTAGAGGAAGATATGGCAAAAAATAATCTGTCAGTTACTTTATGAATCTGTTGTGATGCGACCCCCCTAAGGATGGACTAGTAAGGAAGAAATATCATTTGTCTCCTGATGTACTAACCCGGTAGTAAGTAAGATCAATTCTTCCCTCTAACCAGGTCGGGGACCGATGTTTTACAAAAAAATATGTACCTTGAACACAGGAATGTAATTGGGTCGTTAGGTAAGTTTTAATACCCCAAATATGTGCGTGTTGTATTCGATGGATTGAAAATGGATATGCCCGGGAAACTGAAACATACTACCAGATATCTTATTTATACCATTTTTGCGATGGTGGCCGGAATGGCACAGGCTACTGCGCAAGTGGAACCCATGCCGACGTACGATATATTTATCCCCGATTACCAGACATACAGGGTTGAAAAAGAAGCGTACTCGTTCAATACGATCAGGTATATGTTCCAGGATCGGGATAAAAAATTGTGGATATCCACCGTGCACGATTTTAAGCGAACGAATGGGTACCATTTTTTTAGTTTGCCGGAAATCGTTTCGGGTGTCCAACACAACATCGATCACATCAGTGATGGGCATTATTGGAACGATTCCACCCATTATCTTGTCGAACAAAAAGACAACCATGTCCTGCGTCCGCTGGCACTTCACACGGAATATCCCATCAGGACCAGGCGCCTGGATGAGGCCAGGGGAAGTCAGGGTAATTTACTCTTCTACGACGTCGTGTGGAATGAAAATGCATACGAAGTATGGGTGGATTCGACCCAGTCACTCAAACTCAGGGTGATTGCACCCACAGGAGAAATTGAGCACATCATCAATATCCCCTCCCTGGACGGAGAGATTACCCATTTTGCAGTGACCAGGGATCACGTATGGTTTGTCCTTAACCAACAAAAAATCATTCAATACAATCTGACGTCGGAAGGCGAATTGGTGAGCCCCACCCAGCTGGTTTCCAACGGGAACATCTTTATTTTTCACACGGATCGGCTGGATAACCTGTGGGTAAGTACCTGGGACGGCGTTTATCAGGTCAGAAATTATTCAAACGGTCATGAATTGTCCCTGGTAGTCCCCTTGAAACAAATGCAGGAAATCTACGAAGATTGGCATGGTAACCTCATCTTTGGATCGATTGCCTTTCCCCGGAGGATCTCATCTGTGTATATGTACGTCAGGGAAGGAGGCCGGTGGATCGATCTCCACCCGCTGATGCATCATTTTCAAGACCTCCATTTTTTTACAGGAAATGATTTTCGGAAGGAGATTTTTATTGGAGCTCAAAACAATCTTTCTACCATTCGCTTTACCGATCATCCGATGAGTAAGGAGATTTTCTCACGTGAGGAATCCGAGGCGGCCTGGGGATTTGATGCCAGAGGTTTGACCAAATCTGATACCACGTTATTTGCGCTGGCAGCCAAGCAGGGACTATGGACAAAAAATATGATCACCGGAGAAGAGGAATTAATCCGCTATCGACATCCGGTCAGCAGAGAATATCTGGGTTTTGAACAACCTGGTACGATCGAAGTCGATTATCAGGGAAATCTTTGGTTTGCATCCGGGGAGCGAATGGGAACCGATGAGTCCAGGTTCCTCATCACGTATAATCCGCAGCGGAAAAGCAAGGATCTGATTCGTCTGTCTTCCCCCATTACTGCACTCCGGGCCGGGATGGAAAGGGATCTATGGATTACTACTTCACCGAGTGAGAATTCGCAGAGCCTTATTCGGTACGATGTAACCAATCACCAAACCATGGCCAGATGGGATCTTGTCAAGGACATAGGCCGGATAAATGACATCTACCTCTGGAACATCGATACCGTTTACATGGCTACTGATTTTGGGTTTTTTCAATACGATTTGATCCGGCAGTCCATTCGCCATATTCCACTGCATTCCAATCCACACCTACGGACCATCATTTTTTCGATATTTTATTACGATCATAAATTCTTTCTCGCTGGCAGGGACGGGCTTTTTGTTTTAAAACCAGGGAATGATCCGGAAGTACAACGGTACAACAACAGCAATGGCCTTCGAAATAATATCGTGACGTCTGTTTTTCGGGAACGGGAAAATAAATACTGGTTGGCTACCCTTTACGGGGTGACGATGCTCAATCTGGATCAGAATCTGGTGCTGAATTATTCGGTCAGGGACGGTTTGCCCGAGAACCAGTTTAATATACATTCTTATTACCAGGATGCGACGGGTTTTTACCTGGGGTACCACAACGGGGTTATCCAACTGGATCTGAAGGATTCGATGAATGCCTATTTTGAGGATTTCGGTTTGGATCACATGCAACTGTATTATCGGGGAGAAGAAAAACCAGAGATTTTGCTCACCCCGGACAACCAACTTGACATTCCTCCCAATGTGAGTTATGTCATGCTTTTTCCGACGTCTTACGCATCGTATTTTGTCGATTATTTTTATTGCAAACTCATCAATAAAACGATCAGTGATACGCTGTCTTTTTCGGCAGCGAAAGGTGCCATATTACCCAAGTTGAACGCCGGGACTTACAATCTGGAGTTGAAAACCTACGACCGCTACGGGAATATTTTACCCGGAACGTTGAATTATACGCTCACGATAAACCAACATTTTTATCAGGCTACATGGTTTCGGGTCGTTATCCTGCTGTTGATCAATGCCATTGTTGCGTATATGGTGTTCTGCTGGTTTCGGGTGCGAAATCGAAAAAGGCGCCTGGCTCATGAGCAGGCTAACCGTTTGTCGGAATTGGAATTGCAGGTGCTGCAGGCTCAACTCAATCCCCATTTTATTTTCAATACGATCAGTGCGATTCAGTATTATATCCAGGATCACGACGACGAGCGGGCTGATCGGTATCTGACCTCCTTCAGCAGGCTGATGCGGATGTACCTCGACACCTCCAAGAGTAGTTTTATTACATTGCGATCCGAGATCGATCTGCTGACCAATTACCTCGACCTGGAGATCATGGTTTCCGATGGAAAATTCGAGGCGCATTATGAGGTGGATCCCGAATTGGATCTCGATACCATTGTGGTTCCCACCATGACCATACAACCATTCGTTGAAAATGCGATACAACATGGTTTGTTCAACAAGGAGGGTAGGGGAAATATTTACCTCCGGTTTATTCTGCTCTCCGATGACGAATTGTTGTGTGAAGTGGAGGACGACGGGATTGGAAGAGCGGAAGCTGCCCGGATAAACGCTCAGAATACCCACAAACCGGAATCACGGGCACTGAAGATTATAGACGAAAAACTCCAGGTTTTGAAAGAAACGCGCGGCGTGCAAATCGACATAGAAATCATAGATAAGTACCACGAGCAACAATCGATGGGCACCCTGGTGCGAATCAAGTTTCCGGTAATGAAGCAAAATGAAGGAAAAAGGGTAGTGCGCCAGTCTATAAATTCATAACGCTTCTGACGGATTCTTTTTTGCCCTATCTTCATCATCTAAAGCTTTATGTAGCTAAACGTTGTACTGATAAACCTCAGCGATCCACTTTCACCTTATCGCTTTAGCCAGCAAAAGTCCTAACCAAACGGCCCCAGGCCCCAAACGTTCGTGGTGCAACCGTGACCAGGACCCAAACGCAGATAAAGCATAACGGAATCCGCCCAAACGAATATTCCGCCCTCGGGAAATCAGGGATTCCACAGTTCAACAAGCCATTCCGGTCGGGTAATGCCGTATTTTATCGTGAGCACGGTCACCAGAGTCAGGGCAAAGAATACATAAAGACGGAGCGGAATGTAAACGCGTGGAGAAATATTTAATCTTGTCGAAGCGACGTAAATGGTAGCCCCCAATTCAAATAAATGGGCAATCAGACTCGCCAGAATCAGCCCGAAAAGTCCAAGTGGCCAGTACAGGGTATAGCTGAGAACCAGATTGAGAAATAATTCTCCTATGGAGATCCACAGGAGAGATTTGAACTGCCGATGAGCGATCAAAATTGGGCGCGGAAACAGGACGCGGATAAGGATGAGAAGCAAGTACAGGTCAAAAATCATCGAAGCGGGGATAAAATGATCATTGTAGACCCAGCCAAACAGATGGGAACTGGCTAACATTAGTCCCACGGCCATCGGTAAAAACATCCACATGTACCGGCGACTGGCCCGTCGGATTTGCCGAAGCCCGGAAGTTGATTTGGCCTGATAAATAATTGCCGTACTGAACGTCGTGGTCAGGATTATGAAAAGGGGAAATTCCCGTCCTCCATATCTGAAAAGGGCAAATATTTCTTCAGTGCCATAAAAATACTGGACCCAAAATGCATCTGACCACAAACTGATAAAACCGATGCTCTGGATGACCATCAATGTGGTGAGATGCGGGACGTATTTTCCCGTTCCCGGGGATAGGCCCATAGAACCGACAGTGCCCACATACAGTTTGATCCAAAGAATGACGATCGGCAGGGAAAAAAATCCCAAAAACAGAAAGGCATGGTACAGATGCCATTTGTCATCCAGAAGAATAAGGAAAGATCCCAGGTAGGCCACCAGAACGTAGACGGACATAGCGTAAATTTCTCTGACCGACCCTTTTCTATGGAAATAGTAAACCATCAGAATTCCCGCTTGTAGGATGAAATGGAAGAAAAGGTAAAGGTAAAAACCGTCGGTCGGGCTCTGGAGCATGCCCGTGTACACCAACAATTCAATGATGGCGCATATTACGACGAGGATCCCACCGCCCATCCATAGCAACAGACGACTATAATCTCTGAATACCTGGTGAAGCAGCAAATCTTCTTTTGACCCCGAATCGGCCATGAAACTTTGTAAAAAACCGTGAATCCACCACCCGGTGACAATAGAACTCAGAAATAAAACGTATTCATAGCCTGCGATTTGGTCGAATTCGAGGGGGATTTTCACCAGCAATATCGAAACGAGGAAAAGAGCCGTAAATCGGCATAAGTTGAAAATCTGAAGTGCAAAAACCGAATCCCGTATACGATGTCGGATTTGAAGTAAATAGGCTGGCTTCGGCAACAAGTTGATAATTTTCAGTATTTAATAGATGGTTATTAATGATAATATGTTATATTTGTAAAAATCCATCAGTTATGGCAAAGATAAAACTATTCCAAATTCTGTTTATTGGTCTTTTTTTGAGTTCTACTTTGTGGGGGCAGCATCCGGGATTGCAGATTCACATCGATGAGAACAACCAACCCGTCGTCCATCACATCTTGGAACAGGGGCAAACTATTTACGGCATTTCCAAATCGTATGATGTGGATTTGGATGCCCTGGTGGCTTTGCTTCCGGATAGTCAGGTTGATGAACTAAAAATCGGCCAGGACATCGTGGTACCAATTGACAAAAATAAGATCTGTTACCGGAGTATGGATTGTGCGGACATTTTGCGCATTCCGGTGTATTACCAGGCAAAGGCCCAGGACAATCTGTTCCGGATCGCCCGTATTTATTTTAACACCTCGGTGGAGCAACTTAAGTTGAACAATCATATGCTGAATTCGGTCCTTTCCAAAGACCAGATTCTCACTATTGGATGGGTGCCATATAAGGACGAATGGCAGTCGTATCTGAGCCCTGAAGTGATCGAAGCCATCGCGCAGGTGACTCCACAGGATGTGGAAATCCGGGAACAAGAAGTCGCCCCGGCCCCATCTACGAATGAACCGGTCCTTTTGACCATGAAAGAAAGCAAGGAAGACGAGGTCAATGCGGTACTTGAGGGTATTTCATCCCGAAATGAAATTAATAATGAAATGATTTACGCGGATGATGCCCCTGCCAGTCCGGAATTTAATCCCGAAAACCGCCCGTTGATTTCGGTGGGTGCAACGGCGTATTGGAACAAAAACCGGAGTTCCAAGAAGGGGTTTTACCTATTGCATAAGACATTGCCGGTCAATACGATGATCCAGATTACCAATCCGGTAACGAACAAAACCGTGTTGGCAAAGGTCGTGGGTGAAATTCCGGACAATATTTATTCGCCGGAGATCAGCCTCGTTGTGACCAGTGAGGTGGCGAGCGCGCTTGGCGTGATTGATAAGAAATTTTATACGACGATAACCTATCCGGAATAGGAAAAGGAAGGGAGTAGGTCATCGATGATAGGGTTGGTGCCTATGACTCACAGGTTGCATGAAATGAATTGACGGGTTTTACCGATGGAGCCTACCAAATGAGGAAGTCATACCCTGCCGATGGGCTGAAACCCCTGAATTTTTCACGTTTACCTACCGATAAAGAGGCGTGCCTACAAGCCGGTAACTCTATATTACAGGTAGGCCGCGGTCGCCAGGATTTGCCACAGTCGCCACGGATACGCTGCGTTTTGCTGCGTGAACCTAAGCCGTTTTGGATGTGCGGTTTCAAGGCGCATGAGCCACGACCACGCTACATACCCCATCCGCGCGAAAACTTCTGCAATCATCTGTAAGAACTTAAGCCAACCAGAATCAAGTCAATAAAGAATTCGGTTCTGTCAATGTCAGATAAGACGGTCAATTTTTTCTACCTTTGGCATCTCAATAAAATTCATTCCTCAAATGGGTAACAAAGTTTATGACAACATCCTGCAGACCATCGGAGATACGCCATTGGTCCGGATTAATAATATTTTGTCGGATAGCCCGGCGACCATTTATGCGAAAGTGGAGTATTTCAATCCCGGTCATTCCATCAAGGACCGGATAGGTCTTCGGATGGTCGAAGATGCAGAAAAGCGGGGAGATCTCAAACCCGGAGGGACCATCATCGAATGTACTTCGGGCAATACAGGAATGGGGATTGCGCTCGCGGCGATTATCAAAGGCTATCATTGCATTTTTACCACCAACGATAAACAATCTAAGGAAAAGCTTGATGTGCTCCGTGCGCTGGGAGCAGAGGTCGTCATCTGCCCCACGGAAGTAGCTCCGGATGATCCCCGGTCATACTATTCCGTCGCCCGTAAGCTCAGCAACGAAATTCCCAATAGTTATTGGGCCAACCAATACGATAATCTGAGCAACCGGGAAGCCCATTACGATTCCACAGGACCTGAGATTTGGGAACAGACGGAAGGCAAAATCACACATTTTGTGGTGCCTACAGGTACAGGTGGTACGATTTCAGGCTCGGCCCGGTACCTCAAAGAACAGAATCCGGATATCCAGGTTTGGGGTGTTGATGCCTACGGTTCGGTGTTCAAAAAATACAAAGAGACCGGAATTTTTGACGAAAAGGAGATCTATCCGTATATCCTGGAAGGGATCGGGGAGGACATCATTCCGGCCAACATTGATTTTGATTTGATCGATCATTTTGAAAAAGTGACGGATAAGGACGCTGCGGTGATGACACGCAGGATGGCCCGGGAAGAAGGGCTTTTGGTAGGGTATTCCTCCGGTTCTGCGTTACAGGCTGTGCTACAGTTGAAGGACCAACTGAAGGAAGGAGACGTCGTGGTGATGATCCTCCACGACCACGGCAGCAGGTACATCAATAAGGTGTACAACGACAACTGGATGATGGAACGTGGTTTTCTGAGTCGTGGCAAAAACATCCGCCACGTGCTCGAGTCCAGAGGAAATCCTGGGTTGATCACTGCTTCACCGGATGACACATTGCGCATGGTTCTCGATCAAATCACAGAGCATGGGATTTCCCAGTTGCCCGTTTTTGAGGACGATAAACCGGTGGGATCGATCAACGAAACCGACATCCTTAATTTTGTGGTCGGATCACCCGAAAAGCTGGAAAGGCCTGTACGGGACATCATGCAGGATCCTTTTCCCTTAGTGGAATTTGAACGGCCGATCCACGAGGTTTCAAGTCTTTTGTCCAGATCCAATACCGCAGTGCTGACCATGGATCGAAGCGGCAAATATCAGATTATTACCTCCTTTGATCTTTTAAAAAATTTAAACTACTAATTGTCGTTACGTAAACAGACAATTACGAAAATGGGTGGATTCATAGGAAAAATAGCCGGTTCCGCATTGATTGTACTTTTCTTTCTGAATACGGGGAAAGCACAGGACTTTAGTTACAGCCAGGTATTTGCCCATACCTCTACCCTTAGTCCGGCTTTGACGGGATTGCACAACGGGCAGTTTAAGGGAAGCATGCTGTTTCGCAGTCAGTGGGTCAAAGCGGTAGATCAACCTTTTACCATGGGCGGCGGCTACATCGATTTGCGGTCCAAGGTGCCGTTCAAAGTTACCAGCCGGGACGCGTTTGGGATCGGGCTGGGGTTTGTGGTGGAGAAGCAGGGCTTGATCGAATACAGAAAGAATAACTTCAATATCAATCTGGCTTACCACAAGACCCTCGATTATGCGGGCGATCATGTCCTGTCTGCAGGTGCTCAGCTCGGGTTCCTCCAAAATTCGGTCGGGTATGAGAACATCACATTTATGGATCAGTTTGATGGTTCCGGATTCAACCTCAGTACCTCGGAAGATCTACCGGTGAATTCGATCAATTCCCTGGATTTTGGGATGGGGGTCCATTATCAGTACACCCAGGAGGAAAATTTATTCTCGGTCGGTCTGAGTTCGTTTCACCTCAATTCTCCGGATATCTCATTTAACAGCAACGATGATTCCACATTGGATGAAACTGAGAACCAGCTATACCGAAAGTACATTGGGCATGTGTTTTACCAGGTCGCGCTCAACCGGGATCTGGCGCTGACACCCCGGGTGATTGGAAAAATGCAGGGACCACATCAGCTCTATATGGTCGGCAGTACAGCTCGTATCCGACTGGCTGGCGGGATCAATGAAAACGCGCTACACGTCGGTTTACTGTTGCAGGGGGGTAAAACATTCGAGTCCGCATTCAAACTGCATACGACCACCTTGTTGGTCGGCTACGAATTTAATGCCTTCAATCTCGGACTGAGTTATGATGTAGGGATGGTCAATCGGTACAATTTCAAGTCCAGCCCGGGAAATTTTGAGCTATCGCTTTCGTATTTTGGCTTTTTGACCGACAATACCTCCATGGGTTGCCCGCTGTTTTAAACAGAGCCGGATGCTTATATGCTTATCCCGACTATTTTTCGCAGACCTTACAACGGAATGTAATCGACAATTTCGAGGTTGTACCCTTCGAGCGCAACTCGTTTTCGGGGGTGGCTTGTAATCAATTGAAGTTTTCGGATATTCAATTCCCTTAGGATCTGCGCACCAATGCCGTAATCACGTTGGCTTTGGAACTCAGTAGGCATTTCATCCCCCGATTTGTATTGCCTGATAATCGAAATCGGATCCATGGTTTTTTCCCGGTGATTCATAATCAGCAGAACCCCTTTGTCGCTTTTTTGGATGTGCTGAAGGGCTTTCTCGATTTCGAGTGTCTCTTTTTGGAAGATATGGTCAAAAATACCGTCATTCCAGGCCATGTAGGATTGGACCCGGACTGGTACTTCTTCGTCTTTTTCCCAGGTTCCCTTGCGCACAACCAGGTGTTCATCTCCTGTGGTGAGTTGTTCAAATACGATAAAATCGAGTGCGCCGTAGGGCGTTTCCAACAGTTCAGTATATTTCTCCTGGACGAGTTTTTCTTCTTTTAGCCGGTATGCGACAAGGTCTTTGATCGATATTAGCTTAACATCGTGTTCCCTGGCGATTTCCAACAATTGTGGCAACCGGGCCATGGTCCCATCGGGGTTGAGAATTTCCACCAAAACACCGGCCGGCGAAAACCCCGCGAGGCGAGCCAGATCGATCGCAGCTTCGGTATGACCAGTTCGGCGCAGGACCCCACCATTTTTGGCAATCAGCGGGAAAATATGTCCGGGTTTGGCAAATTCATCGGGTTTTGCATCGGGCTCCACCATTCTCCGAATTCCTGTTGCCCGGTCGTATGCTGAAATTCCGGTCGTGCATCCTCTGCCGATGAGATCGATCGACACGGTAAATGCCGTTTCGTGCATGGAGGTGTTGGTTCCCACCATGGGGTAAAGATCCAGTTCCCGGGCGCGTTCCTCCGTGATCGGCGTGCAAATCAGCCCCCGGCCGTATGTGGCCATGAAGTTGATGATTTCAGGTGTGACTTTTTCGGCTGCACATATAAAATCTCCCTCATTTTCGCGATCCTCATCGTCCACTACGATGACCACTTTCCCTTTTCGGATATCTTCCAATGCATCCTCAATGGTATCGAGTGAAACTCCATCCATAACTTTTTCTTGTATCATTTAAGATTTCTTTTAATATTGAACACTGATTTTCCCACGTCAAATCATGTTTCAAAACAGAAAGTATCCCGGATTGTTTTGATGCGGTTTTTTCATTTTGCGTCAACGTGAGGTAGTGGTTCAAAAACTCTTGCGGTTGATCGGCGACCATCGCATACTCCCGCAGCATGGGCATTCCCTGCATCACGTGGGAGGTGCAGATCACCGGTCGGTCGCATGCCATAGCTTCCAAAACTTTATTTTGCATGCCGCTACCCAGAAACAAAGGTACAACGAACACCCGAACCGCATAATATGCAGACCGAATATCGTCATACCAGCCATGGAATGTCACCTCGGGAAAGTCGCTGGCCGACCATTGGAGGTTTTCCGCCCCCTTGCCCCCGATCAGAATCCGGATGGGTAACTGTTGTCGGCGAAAGAGGGGTAAAATCTCCTGCAGAAGATACCGCACGCCTTCTATATTGGGCTTGTATTCCAGATTTCCAAAAAATCCAATGTCGTAGGACGGCTTTTTATCCCGTAATGGATATTCCTGAAAAAATGAAACGTCGATTCCATTGCGAACGATGGAGAGTTTGACGTCGGCGGGTGGATTGAGATTTTGGGCATCGCGTTCCGAGATAACCGTTACGTGATCATACTCGTGAAGCAAATGAGATTCGTACCGTTTTATTAATCGGTGTTCCCTTCTCCAGAACCAGCGTTGATGCAACTGGCGTGCATTTTGGGCATGGAGTTGTGCAATCGACCCAAAATCGTCCATAATATCGAGGACCTTCGGAGCATGGATTCCTGCCAGATAGGGTGTCATGCGGTACAATTGGCAGTAGATGACATCTGCATTAATCCTGAAAAAATCACTCAGGAACTGTCGGTGAATCCGCGGGGAATAAAAATACCTCACCTGGGCCGGCCATCGGTCTTTGACCTGGTGGATGACCCGCAAATTGCGTTGTGTGCGTTGGTCCGGGTACACAAATATACGCTGGCAATATCGGGCGATTTCCTGG
>CALGAA010000308.1 GCA_937952445.1 uncultured Bacteroidota bacterium
ATCACGAACGGGCTCCCGGGTAATTGGTTTTGGAAACATAGATCAACACCAACCCCGCGATCAGGATGCCTAATTTGACCAGGAAAGAAGCCATGCCACCCCAATTTTCAAGAAATCGCAAAAAAGTGAAATGAATTCCGACCAGGGACAATATCAATGACATTGCTCCCAATATAAAACACAAGAAGCCGATAATAGCTAACCAATCATTCCTGGTAATTTTCAATCCGGACTAGTTTGATTTAATAAATTTAATACTTCCCACCATGTCGTTTTTCACAATCTGAACAACGTATAATCCAGACGGAAGGTTTTCATGCATGGTTGTGTGCATCAAATTTACACCTTTTTCCAATTGAATGTCGGAAGTATAAACCACATTACCTAAAGTTCCTATGATGTTCATTTTCGCAGGACCATCCTCTTTGGAATAGAACGATATGCCCATTTCATTCACCACTGGATTGGGAAAAATCTCACCTGCCAGGTGATCGTTTTCCACTTCAGTCTCGAGGCAATGCGGATCGTATTGAAAGATATTATCCTGGATATAATACAGTTTCGTATTTCTTTTTATGACTTCAGAAAACGTGGTCTGATGAATCTTTTCGCGTTCTTCGTATGTCAATAAAGGATCGTTTTGGTAATGAAACCGGTCCCCCCGACGCAATCTGTTGAATTGATCAGCTACGATGAAGTACATGGTTTCGCCCAGAATCGAGCCCGCATAAGCCGGTTCGGCGACCATACCTACCCATGCATCAATGTTGTGGATGTCATCGTTGTATACTTTCTGGAGCGAGCTTTGTAATTTCGGGTCCTCCGTGATTTCCTCAAATGATGAGATGGGTTCCAGTCCCAAATGAGTTCGCAAAGTATTGTAATCCGGAATGCCCCGATCGCGGCCCCGGATGATGTCCTGGGTTATCCAGTCCGATTTGATTTCCAGGCCCTGATTCTCGTATTCAAAATTGCGAATTTCTTGAATGACTTCACAGTCCATATCGAGTTGGCGTTGCTGTGCGAGGCCTTTGAGTACGGGACTCACATCGGTTTTCAATACCATCATTGGATTGTACATCATGTCATAGAATGATACCCGACCCATTTGGTGCGGACGACAAAAATCATCGACCAGTTCAAATTCGTTGGTCATCAATGAATTCCAGATTTTAAAACCCGCTGTACTAAATTCATTGCTAATCGAAGGATCTACGTAGGGATTGTAGCCATGATATTCTTCTATTTCCACTCCGATAGCGGGTAACCATTCATTGTATACTATGCTTTGAATAATCCCGGCTACCATGCTCCGTGCTTTTTGGTACAACGCTTCGTCGGTATAACCGGGAGATTGGCGGATCAATTCATCGCATATCCGATTGTGTTCCCGGACAAATAGCGTGTGCAGACTCAAAATCGCGAGGTTTTCATTGACCCGTGGATCACCCGAAACAAAATACCGATTCATGCCGGGCATGGATTGGTTTATGGGCGGAGCTTCCGGGTCGGTCGCACCATTGAGTTCGCCATCCAGGGTGTTGAACGGAAGCATATTCCCTTCGGAAACTTTCAACTTCCCATTTACTCCGGTTCTCAACCAGCGTGCCGTATGGTCGTCTGTGCCATAAATCGGCGAGGCATCGATAAATCCTGTCGTGTAATTGGCTACATTTCTGGGACGTTCGAGGCTTCGACCGGTTCCCTCTATCGCACGGGTACGAGTGAAAATTAGGTTTTCGGAGCCGCTGCAATCCGGGTCGAGGAATTCATCGCATTCAGGGACTTTTACGTAGAGGACATCGTCATCATCCTGTTGGAAATAAGTAATGTCATGTTCGATAAATTTGCCGAATGCCCATACCATACTGGTAAGCTCATGCTGACCAATATGACTTTGGATTGAAGCAAAAATTTCATTGGAAATAGTACGCGCATTGGCTCTGTTCCATCCAGCAGGGCTGCTGATCCCATTACTGTAGTCCAGGGAGGTCATTATTCGCATGGGGTGGTGGGTAGCACCTAATTCGGGTTCAGCGACGTTGTTCCCTGTTCCATCCATGCTTCGGTACAATTGAGCATGGGTTGGGGTTATGATGGACAAAGCGAATGCGATACAAGCAAGGGGTTTTAGTACGCTCATTATCACAATTTTTTAAATCGCCTTATCGGAGGCTAAGGTAAGTAATTTTGTGGAATATATTTACAAATTCTTTCAATTTTAAGAAATTGATCAAAATTTGTTTTGACCTGACCTCCAGAAACCTGGGTATATTTAAAACCATTATATGAAAACGGTCTGGGTAGTCCAGTGGTTATCAACCGCCATAGATAGGCGGCCCAGCGCGCATCGCTTTTTCTAAAAAGGCTTTCGCTCCACAATTCCCCATGAATAATCTTTGGTCACCCAGGTCAAACGATCTTTGCGACGTGGTGTATTTGACTTTGTGCCAATAAGTGACGGGTGCATTAGTGTTGCCGGGTTGGTTCCCGATTACGAGCCATGATCAATTCCTTAAGCTTTTTCTCGATCTTCTTGCCCGTGTATGCCTCAGGCTTATGATAGAAGGAAGTTACATCAAATAGCTGCACCGTCTTGGTGGATGATCTTCATCCTCGCAATGCCGGAGAATTTGCTGATGCGTCTTGCATAAGTTCGTGATTCTAAAGGCTGGGTTATTTTTCGTCCTATCCACGAAGCTAAACCGTGTATAGCCTAAGTTACATATGGCTTTTCATGATAAAGATATGGCGAATAAGAATCCGTCAGCAGTTTCACGAATTTACTGATTGGTGCATTAATAGCTGCTCAATTCGAAATTACCAATAGGTGAGGAGCTCTTCAAAATTACAGATGAATCACCTGCCCGAAAGCTGCAGCGGTAGCCTCCATGACCGCTTCGCTAATGGTCGGGTGAGGGTGTACGCTGGCAATGATTTCTTCTCCTGTCGTCTCGAGTTTTCTAGCAGTCACGGCTTCAGCAATTATTTCGGTTACATTGTACCCGATCATATGGCACCCCAGCCATTCGCCGTATTTGGCATCAAAGATCACTTTGACGAACCCTTCCGGAGCACCGGCCGCTTTGGCTTTTCCGGAAGCTGTCAAAGGAAATTTGCCCACTTTGATTTCATAACCTGCTTCTTTGGCCTGTTCTTCGGTGTATCCTACAGAAGCTACCTCAGGGATGCAGTAGGTACAAGATGGAATGTTGTTGTAATCCATCGGTGTAGGATTGTGGCCTGCTATTTTTTCGACGCAAATAATGCCTTCTGCACTGGCAACGTGGGCCAAAGCCGGACCGGAAACCACATCTCCTATAGCATATACCCCTTCCACGGAGGTCTGATAAAATTCATTCACCGGTATTAAACCGTTTTCGGTCTTGATGCCTATGGCTTCCAGACCAATATTTTCTGTGTTGGGCGATATCCCGACGGCGCTCAGCACCACGTTACATTCTAATTCCTCCTTTTTACCTTTTTTGACATTCTCGATCTCCACCTTCAGTACATCACCCGACTCGGTCACTTTGTTCACTTTAGTCGAAGCCAAAACTTTCATTCCCGATTTTTGGAATACTTTCCCGAGTTCTTTCGAGACCTCAGGATCCTCCCGGGGCAACAACCCCTGATCCAAAAATTCCACTATGGTGACTTCTGATCCCATTGCATGATAAAAATAGGCGAACTCCACACCGATAGCTCCTCCGCCAACGATGATCATTTTTTTCGGAATTTCTTTTTGTACCAACGCTTCGCGGTATCCGATGATGTTCTTTCCATCGATTTTCAGGTTTGGAAGTTCCTTGCTGCGTCCTCCTGTAGCTACGATGATGTGGTTGCATTCGTACTCTTTCTTTTTCCCATCATTCGTCACCTCCACTATGTTTTTGGATTTGAAGCGACCTTCACCTTCGATGATGTCGATTTTATTTTTTCGAAATAAAAAATTGATCCCTTTACTCATCGAGTTGGCCACATCCCTGCTCCGTCCAATCACCTTTTCAAAATTGGGTTTGCTGTCGCTTAGTTCGATTCCGTAATCTTCAGCATGTTTGATGTATTCAAAAACCTGCGCACTTTTCAACAAGGCTTTGGTTGGAATACATCCCCAATTGAGGCAAATACCGCCCAGCGACTCGCGCTCGACTACTCCTACTTTCATACCAAGTTGGGCAGCTCTTATCGCTGCTACGTATCCGCCCGGACCACTCCCGATGACGATTAGATCATATTTCATTATTCTATTGTTTAATTACTTTCAAAAATTATGCAAATATAAGGTTTTCCACTTTGCTTCTGTAATTATTCAGCTGCTATCCGGAAAAATGATCGCTCATCTGAAGGGGGCATTAAAGTATTCCAATGGCATTGGGTTATTGTCGGATAAAAATTGGGGTATTGATCGGAGTTTACGATATTAGAGGTTGCGATCAAATTTGAAATGCATGAAAATAGCGGTTTTCCCTGGTTCATTTGACCCCATTACCACCGGGCACATCGATATCGTTTACCGTGCTCTTCCCCTCTTTGACCAGGTCGTAGTGGCGATCGGAATCAATGAAAATAAAACGGCCCTTTTTTCACTGGATCAACGGCTAAAATGGCTGGAAGAGGTATTTCGAAATGATGATCAAATCAAGGTGGATTATTTCCAGGGATTGACCGTGGATTATTGTAGGAAGATCGGAGCGCACTACCTGGTCCGTGGATTGCGGAGTGCAGCTGATTTTGACTACGAAAAAACCATATCGCAGGTTAATACCACCATAGGCGATAATCTGGAAACTGTATTTTTAATTAGTCAGCCAAAGTACTCCCACATTTCATCTACCATCGTTAGGGAAATCATAAAGGCCAGAGGGGACGCATCGCAGTTCTTGCCTCCGGAAATAAAAATATCCTAAGGGGTATAGAATTGACCAGCGTTCGAGGTAGACCATTCTGGTCGGAGAAGTTACACATTGGGTGACACCAAAACTCGAACACGTATGAATCTACAAGCTATTTTGAGGACGCCAGGACACAGCCATAAAGGACCTGCCAACGAGCCAGTCTGGGAATATCAACCTGGCAGCAAAGAAAAACAATCACTATTGGAAAAAATCCGGTCCATGAAGGAGATGGATTGGGATTTGCCTATGATTATCGGAGGTGAAGAAGTCTTTACGGACCAAAAAGTGGACCTTCGACCACCCCATGAATTACAACATAAGCTGGGCGTGTTCAATAAAGGCACCGCCCAACACGTCGATCAGGCGATCGGGGCGGCCATGAAGGCCCATCAAAAATGGGCGGTGATGCCCTGGCAGGATCGGGCTTCGATATTTTTAAAAGCCGCGGATTTAATTTCCGGGCCCAAAAGAGACGTCATGAATGCGTCGACCATGTTGGGCCAATCGAAAACGGTTTACCAGTCCGAAATTGACGCCGTATGTGAATTGGCTGATTTCCTGAGGTTTAATGTGTATTACATGACGCAGATATTGTCAGATCAGCCCAATAGTCCGGCAGGGGTGTGGAATCAAATGGATTATCGTCCGTTGGAGGGCTTCGTATTTGCCATTACTCCCTTTAACTTTACAGCGATAGCGGGTAACTTGCCGTCTGCCCCCGCTCTGATGGGCAATACAGTTGTTTGGAAACCTGCGGAATCCCAAATTTTTGCAGCCCATTTTGTAATGGAAGTGTTCCGGGAGGCGGGACTGCCGGATGGTGTGATCAATTTAATCTATACGGATGGTCCGGAGGCGGGTGATCGGGTATTCGCCCACCCCGATTTCGCAGGCTTGCATTTTACGGGGAGTAGCCAGGTGTTCAAGACCTTGTGGAAGACGATTTCAGATAACCTGGATTCCTATAAGTCGTACCCACGGATTGTAGGTGAAACAGGAGGTAAGGATTTTGTTCTGGTCCACCCGACTTCCGATCCTATGGAAGTAGCTACGGCATTGACGCGTGGTGCTTTTGAATTTCAGGGACAGAAATGTTCCGCCGCGTCGAGGGCTTATATCCCTCGAAGTATGTGGGAAGAGGTTCAGGAAGGTTTGATGGGGCAAATCAGGTCCATCAAAATGGGATCAGTGGAGGATTTTTACAATTTTATGACGGCGGTGATCGATGAAAAAGCCTTCGATAAAATATCAGGTTACATTCAATTTGCAAGGGATGCAGCTGAAGCCGAAATTATCATTGGGGGTAGTTGTGATAAATCTGAGGGTTATTTTATTGAGCCTACCGTTATCGTCACGACCGATCCACAGTTCAAAACCATGAAAGAGGAAATTTTTGGTCCGGTATTAACCATATACGTATATGAGGACGATCGCTTTGAAGAGGTGGTTGATCTTGTAGACCAAACTTCACCGTATGGTTTAACTGGATCCATTTTTGCCCGGGATCGGGGAGTTGTAGATATGGTAAATGAACGATTAAGGTATGCCGCCGGGAATTTTTACATCAATGACAAACCGACAGGTGCAGTTGTGGGACAGCAACCCTTTGGAGGTGCCCGCGCAAGTGGAACGAATGACAAAGCTGGTTCGATCCTCAATCTTTTCCGTTGGGTAAGTCCCCGGACAATCAAGGAAAACTTTCATCCACCTTCTGATTATCGATACCCGTTTATGGGTGAATAAACAGTTCCAATTTGCTGGAGGAAAAGAGCGATTAGATCCTGTTGCCTCGTCTATTTGCTATGCGGATTTGAAGCAAAACGGCCCGCAGGATCGCACTGGTCTTCCAGATTAACAGAAGGCTCGGGATGCTGATTTGCATTTAAACATCCCGTCGTGCCGGGAGTGTTTATCCAGGTCAAATTCCCAGAACTTCTGCAATTACTGAGGTCATGAATCGACCCTGATTGAACAACAAAGGTTCAATCAACGTCGAAATCTGACCGTTAAAAGGGTTCTATTCCTGAAAATCACATACTTGTCGTAATCACACCACATCCAACTCGTGTCCCTGCATTTCCTGCTGGTTGGGAAGTGAAATCATCTACTCCTTCGTGGATGATCAGAGCCTTGCCATCGATGTCTTTTTGTGGATCACCACACCCGATGCACCATTCATCGGTGGAAAATTCGACTATTCCTACACCATTTGCATCCACAGTGAAATTGCCGATATCGCCTTTGTGGTATCCCTCGCTGTCACCCCACTTTCCATGACGCTCATTGGTAGGATTCCAATGGCCTCCTGCAGAGGTCCCATCTTCGGAAGAACAATCTCCTGTTTCGTGGATATGTATAGCATGTTCGCCTTCGGCCAGTCCATTGATCGTGGCTTTCAACGTAACTTCTCCATTGGCCTGAGTGAAGGTTGCTGAGCCCGATAAATTACTGCCACTTTTGGGTTCGAGTTTGACCATTATCGTCGCAGCGGTATTTTCCGTTGTGTTTTGATCTGTAGCTTCGATTTCAGTACTCATATTCATACCATCATCGTTATCCGCATTGTCCGTAGTGTTTTGACAACTGAACAGGCCAAAAGCGGCTGCGAAAAGTAGAAACAAATTGTGATTTTTCATTTCGATTTATTTTGTTGTGATTAATAAATATACCATCTTCTGTGTACGAACCAAAATTATTATCCATCGAATTTTGATCTCGCTGTACTGATTAAAATGAATGGTAAATCGGTAAGGGAAAATAGATGCGGGTGGTAATTAATCATCTTTTCTGGGCCCACCAATACTGTAATAATTATTTTCTTCGTCCTCTGAGCCAATATCCTCCTCCTCATCATCCAATTCTGAACCAGGTACATCCAGGTCGTCGCCTGTATGGTCGGTGTCAAAATTTTCAGTATTCCAATCGTCATCTTCCGGTGTATCAATCTGATGTTGGGTACTCGTTGGAAAATCTTCAAGGGGGGCATCATCCGGAACTTCTCCCTCCTTTTCTTCCCGATCGCGGCCGGACTCCTGTTCCTCATCCAGAGGCACTTCCCTATTCCGCCGGTAAATATCCTCATCCCTGGGATATGGCTTGTAATCCGGAGCTTTGGGCTTTTTGTTGGACTCTTTATCTGCCATGATTCGTTAAATTATTTCCTATACAATTATCAAAAACTGAATCATTATAACGTCGATAATGAATTTTAGATTATTTATTTTTATGAAAATCAGTATAAAACCTGGTGGATATCTTTTTAAATCACTGTCTCCGCCTCTCGCTGATGGGGAATATTGGGGGCTTGGTGCAGAAGATCCTGGCGGATCGTTCGGGGTAAACCATGTGCTGAATAATTGACATCGAAAACGACGGATGTCGATTTTTACAGAGTTCCAATTGTATGAACAAATAGTGGTGCCCGGCGAAAAGGGATGAGTTTGACATGATGGCCCATTCCATAGTTCTGATTCCTACAGTAAATTTCCAATTCTGTTCCAACTTATCCTTAAATTTGTATCAGTTCACCACCTGGAGCAGTAAAAGTGGAAAAAGGAGTAGAAATATTTGGAAATAACTTTTGCAGATTGGAAATAAAGGCCTAATTTTGCAGACCAAATTGTAAAAATAATTCGATTAATATATGTTCGCGATAGTATCCATTGCCGGCAAACAATTCAAAGTGACTGAAGGACAGGAGCTTTATGTACATCGGCTTGACGCCGAAGAAGGCACTCAGGTCCGCTTTGATCAGGTTTACCTGACATCAAACGATGACGATATTCAAGTAGGGACACCTTTGCTTGATAAAGGCGTTACCGCAACCGTGGTGGAGCATCTCAAAGATGACAAAATCATCGTGTTCAAAAAGAAGCGGCGAAAAGGCTATCGTCGGAAAAAAGGTCACCGTCAGGCACTGACCAAATTGAAAATCGAATCGATTGCGTAAATTTAAAATCCAAAAGTTATGGCACATAAGAAAGGTGTAGGTAGTTCGGACAACGGAAGGGACAGTAATCCCAAAATGCTCGGTGTGAAAATGTATGGTGGGCAAACCGCCGTGGCCGGGAATATAATCGTAAGACAACGCGGTACTAAATTCCACGCCGGTAACAACGTGGGTATGGGAAGAGATCATACCTTGTTTGCGTTGACCGATGGAGTTATCCAATTTAAAAAAGGTCGATTAAATCGGACTTTCGTTCATGTAGAATGAAGGTAGAACATAAAACCAAAGAAAGAAGATCAGGAGCAATGAAATCTTTTCATTGCTCTTTTTGTTTTAATTCAGTTCCCGCTTGACCATTCCCTGAACTTCCAATTCATTTCGTTTTGATACGTGGCTTTTTCTCAACACTATATTCGCGCATCAACAAAGAGATTTGGACGTTAGCCATACCCAACATCATCAGCAATATTTCGGTTCCTCTTCTAAGCACGGTTGATACCGCATTGATGGGCCGACTTTCGCCCGCTCATCTCGGAGCAGTGGGCCTGAGCTCGATGATTTTCAATTTTATTTACTGGAATTTTGGATTTTTAAGGATGGGTACCACGGGCCTGACCGCCCAATCCTTTGGTCGTAAAGATCAACGAGAAATACTGTATACGTTATGGAGGGCACTTTTTCTCGGATTGTCCATCGCCACCATCATTTTTCTTTTTCGTGGTTTTTTGCTTGATCTTGCTGTTATCGCCTTGCAGGTTCAGCCCGAACAGATTCCATTGGTGCAGGATTATTTTTACGTCCGAATCTGGGACGTCCCTGCCTATATGGCTATGCTGACGATCATAGGTTGGTTTTTTGGGATGCAAAATGCCGTATATCCCCTTATACTGACTGCCTTCGTCAATTTATTGAATATCGGGTTGAGCTATTACCTGGTTGTTTATCAGGGGCTGGAAATCCGCGGCGTAGCTATGGGAACTGTTGTAGCTCAATATCTGGGGTGCGCCTTGGCAGCCGTTTTGTTTTTGGTTCGATACCGGGGATTGACATTTCCTCTTAAATCAAACGAATTGTTTGATGTCCGGTCTTTTACCCGATTCCTGACCATGAACAGGGATTTGTTTTTCCGAACTGTATTGCTGACCCTTTCCTTTGGTTTTTTTTACAGCCAATCTTCTACTTTCGGGGTTCTTCCTCTGGCTATTAGTGTAGTTTTGATGCAGTTTGTCAACTGGATGTCCTACGGGGTTGATGGCCTGGCGTTTGCAGCTGAAAGTGTCGTCGGGAAATACGCAGGAGCTGAAGACCCTAACGCCACTCGTATTTCCATCAAATTGTTGTTTGGATGGGGTTTCATATTTGCAATACTCTATGCCCTGGGATATGGGGTGTTTTACAAAGAATTGTTTGGGGTATTTACAGATGAAGCTGAGGTCTTGCAAGCGGGACTGGATTATCGTTGGTGGGCGGTTCTTATTCCTTTAATGGGATTTGCCTCCTATCTGTGGGATGGAATATTTATTGGATTGACGGCCTCACGCTCGATGCGCAACGCCATGATCCTTCCGTTCCTGTTGTTCCTCCTGACCTTTTATGTTTTTCGAAATCCCTTGCAATTACACGCCTTATTCCTGGCATTATCGGTGTTTTTGTTTGCCCGGGGAGCCGTCCAGACATGGATGTTTTCCAAATACGGTTTGGATCTGCCCTAATGATCTCAGGGTTTTGAATGAACATTGGTTTTGTCCCGGATATACTGTTTTTCCTTGGTCAATAATAACTGCTGAAGCTTTCCGACAGCCGGGTCGATGACACCGTCGTTAATCGCAAACGAATCGATGTGGGTAACAGGCATAATGCCTTTGGTGGTGCTGGTGATAAAAGCAGATTGTGCATTTCGAACCTCATCCAGCGGAATATCTGCAATTTCGACATCCATGATTTCTTTCGCCACCTCCAATACCTTGGATCGCGTAATGCCGGCCAGAATATCTCTGCCGGGTGTTTTCAGCACTCCATTCCGGTCAATAATGAAAAAATTGGATCGCGAGGATTCCGTTACACTTTCATGAGAATAATAGAGCACGTCCTCGGCTTCTTCTTCTCTCAATCGATCGCGGGCCAGCAAAACCGTCGTGTAATTGATCGATTTGATGGTCGGATATTCTCTGGTATATTCGATCGATAACAATTTGATCCCCTTGTCAAAACTGCTGGGAGGGTAGTGTATCGCTCCTTGAGTGGTCACGATAAAATTGGGAGAATGGTCAGGGTAAAATCCATTGGAGGAATACCCCCCTGTGAGCAATAACCGGCAATAACCATCTTCTACCTGATTTTGTTGGATTAAATCTTCCAATTGCTCGGAAAAGGATCCCAATTCCCACTCGAAGGGAAGCCGCATTTGTCCAGCAGAATTCTGAAATCGGTTCCAATAATCTTCGAAATACAATGGAATGGATTGCCTGATCGGGAAAAAATCAAATACGCCGTATCCCCGCAGTAACCCCAAATCGTTCACCATAAGCACTGGTTCGGAAGTTTTCCGTAATTCACCGTTGAACAAGCAATATGTATTCATATGCAAAATGTTGTATTTTTCAATTACCGACCGATTGCAGTATTGTCACCTCGCGTATGATCCGGTGCGCCTTCCAGAGTGCCATCCTCGTGGACCATTATCGCATCACACATCCCTATCCTGCCCCGGTCTCTAAAAGTATACCCTCGTTCCATTAAGGATGCCTTTACCTCCGGTGAAAAAACACCCGTTTCGTGCTGAATTTCATCCGGCATCCACTGGTGGTGAAATCGCCTGGCGTCCACCGCTTCCTGCATGGACATATTATATGTGGTCGCGTTGAGAATGGTTTGTAACACCGTGGTGATAATCGTAGATCCACCGGGACTTCCCAAAACCATAAACAATTCTCCATTTTTTTCCAGAATAGTCGGGGTCATGCTGCTGAGCATGCGTTTTTCCGGCTGGACACTGTTGATTTCATTTCCCACCAATCCAAATTGATTGGGAACTCCGGGCTTGGCGGAGAAGTCGTCCATTTCATTGTTCATCAAAAACCCTGCGCCGTCTATCCATACTTTTGATCCATAGTTGGAATTGATGGTTGTGGTGATCGCCACTGCATTTCGTTCTTTATCTACGATAGAAAAATGGGTTGTTTCCACGGATTCGATAATAGACACATTCCCCTCTTTTATGACCGATGAGGGCGTCACAGTGGCCAGGTCAATGTTGCTCATCCGCTCCTTTAAATAGGCATTGCTGATTAGATGATCGGTAGGCACTGGTGCAAAATCAGGATCACCCAGAAACGTTGCCCGGTCGGCGTAGGCTCTTTTTTCCACCTCCACCAGTAAATGAGTGTATTCCTCAGAGTTGTGGGCGTATTTATGGAGTTTGAATTGCTCCAAACCCTTCAACATCTGAATCAAGGCCACACCACCGCTACTGGGAGGTGCCATCGTCAGGATGCGGTAATCCCGATAGTTTCCTATCAAAGGCAAACGCCATTTGGATTGATACCGGGCGAGATCTTCATAATCGATCATTCCACCTCCCGCTTCCATTTCCCGGACGATAAGTTGTGCCGTTTTTCCGGCGTAAAAGCCGTTGGGTCCATGCTCTTGAATTCTTTTTAGGGTAGCAGCCAAATCCGGAAGCTGAAGAAGGTCACCTTCACTCCATCCACCGTTTTTCATCAGTGGGATATCGTGACCATTTGTTTGGAAAAAAGCATTTTCGAAACGATTGAACGTCCTGGCTTGCGATTCAGTTAATGTAAATCCTTTTTCTGCCAGCTCAATCGCCGGTTGGATAACTTCCGCCCAGGATAAATTACCTTTCCACTGATGAAGTTGGTGCATACCATGAACCGTACCCGGTACTCCACTGGCCAGGTGCCCGTTCAGACTCAGCCCGGGTACGACGTTTTGATTTGCATCCAGGTACATATCCCGATGAGCGTGCCGGGAGGCTTTTTCCCGGAAATCCAAGGTCCGGGTCTCTCCATCCTTCATTCGAACCACCGCAAATCCTCCACCTCCCAGATTGCCCGCACGGGGGTAGGTGACCGCCAGGGCAAACTGTACGGCTACAGCCGCATCAATGGCATTGCCTCCACGGGCCAGGATGTTACTGCCGACTTTGGTGGCAATTGGGTGGGCGCTGACGACCATGTCTGAGTTGCCGGTGACGCCGGTGGGGGAAGCCGTATGTTTTGTCGTATGGCAACTGGTGAGTGTGGTCAGGAGAACTACCACGATCACAGCGAAACTTTTGTTTCGGACATTCAGGGTAATTCGGGAAATCATAGGCTACGTAATAATAAATCAAGTTTTTTCATGCGTGTTATTCACTTCTCTTTATTGATTTATAAATGTACGTCAAAGGAAATAGAAAAAAGAGAAAAAATAAACCGGGTGGGATTTTTGCAAGGTTTTTGGGATAGCCTCTCCCCAGCCCGGTTTTTGTTGGTTCTTGATCTAAATTATTATAATTTGTAATATATCAAAAATTAAGCCAACCTTCAATTTTGAAGACTGACTTTTGCTATTTGTTTCAAATTTAGACAAAAATCATACAAAATCGGAATCTTTCCATTCCTTTCTCATAGTTTTCATTTCTTCCAGATCGAGCGGTTCTTCGTCCTCGTCATCCTCATGAAAATCGTAATCGTCCTCATACGGATCTTCCTCGTAGTGTTCCCTGGTCTTACTTTGAAGATCGATGTATTTATGAATGATGTCAATCGTCATCGGAATTACAATGATAAAGAACACAAAGGCGGGCAAATGAATCCATAAAAATAAGAATCCAAAAAAGATTATCGTCATGACGTAGGAGACCAGACTCTTTTTAAACTTTGCATTCTGGGCAGCAAGACTTTTGCGTCTGTTTTTACGTTTCATGCTGTTGATAGTTATTTCGTTTATTTAAACAGTATTTTTTGGAGTTCCGTTCGGTATTAAAAGTGAATTATTGAGGAAATGACCACACAAGGCTCCGAGTCCGGTGAGTATCCCGCCCACTAAACCACACATGATCACGAGCGTGGGACCATTTGGCAGTCCGAAAATCTCCGCCAGCCGGGTGGAAAGTATCCCGCCGTTTCCTCCGTCGATGACCAGGGCAGCAGTCAACCATACAACAGAACCACTGAAAATTCCGATCGCCAAATCCACCCAACTCCATCGCGAAGGGACGAGTAACATCACCACAAATGACCATATAAATGAAAATCGCCAATCAAAATAGTACGACCACAGCCACGTCCCGCATATAAGAATTACGATTTTGAGCAGATTTTTCATTGAGGTGCAAGATAAATGGAATAATTCATGGAATGCGATATTTGATCAGGATTTTGCTCAAGACGAACCGGATAGTATTTTCCATCCAACCAGTCCGAAATAAAATTATCGTAATACGGAGATCCGGGATTGCCCGATTGTCCACCCGGATATATGACGTGGGCATGCACCGAATCCGGGACCATTTGGACGATCATTCGCCAACTCGGACCGTTGGTTCGGGTGGTCGCATTGACAGTATCGCCGTTTCCTCCGGTTTTTAGATCGAGATGCGAAAATTCGGAAATACCCAGAAGATGGGGAATTGACAGGGAATGGGAACGGCCCCAGGCACGTTGGTCAGAGGGTATAAGATGGAAAGATTCCAAGGCCGAGTCCCAGGCTTCCCGTATCACATCACCGGCATTTTCCCGAATTTCAGGTGTGCTTTGGATGTCAAAGACAGGATCGTCAGGATCGTCCAACAATTCCCTGAAACGCCACTCTTCAGGGTTTTTTCGTGGAAGCGCGACCGGGACTGTGATTTCATCAAAACTAAGCCGCATGCATTCATTGATCCACATCTCTGCAAAAGTGGGCAACGGGCTGTCAGCTTCGTAATGGTAATCCCAATGGATCAGGCTGTCTTTGAATCTGGAATCCTCGTCGATGAATTCCAGCATTCGGGGCAGCAATTCCGCTGCTTTGAGATTGAAATTGCTCGTTTGGATTTCCATCATTTGAGGAACGGTCAGAGCTGGTCTGGTTTGAAGGTATCGGGAAATGGTGCGTCCCCGGTAATAGTCAAACCGACCGGAATAAAAGTACGGGTATTCGGGAAAGGTAGGCCATTCATTGGCTGAAATGACATATTGCCTTTCCGGATTGACCATTCGGGGAAGGTGTTCTTGCGGAATAATCCCCTGCCAGTCATTTTCGGTAAAACTACCATCGAGAATAAATCGGCCCTGATCTGGCTTTTTGACAGGGAAATGTCCCTGAACTGTAATGGCAATCGTATCGTCCACCGAGGCGAAAACGATATTTTGACCAGGGGCATAAAAATGCTCCAACGCACGCGTGTAATCCTCCAGATTGGTCGCGCGCATGAGCCCCCACATCGTTTTTAAATCACAACTTTCCCCCGGTTCAGTAGTAATCCATTTTACAGCAATGTTGTGGTCGGCCTCCCCTTCATGTCCATATAAAACAGGCCCCCACCACGTATCGTAAACCTTTTCAATATGATCCGGCTTGTTTTTGATGTGTATGACTTCCTCCCTCAGGATTGCCTGGTGATCCTGTCCGTCCAGTTCGTAAATACCATATGCTTTATCGATCCATTTGATTTTGTACGCATCCATCACATCTAAGGATGAGTTGGTCAGCCCCCAGGCTGTATTTTCATTGAATCCGATAATGATACTCGGCATGCCCGGAATGGACACCCCGTGCGTATGCCATTCCGGGGTACGCAATTGTAGTTCGTACCAGATATTGGGTAGCGTGAGCCGGAGATGGGGATCACTCGCCAGAATAGGGAATGAATCCCGGGTAAGTGCAGATCGAACAGCCCAGTTGTTGCTGCCAATGCCTTTTTCTACACCTCCGGGGAATTGGTCGCGCAGGTATTCAAAATGATGATATTGCTGCGAGTCGAGCCGGGGAATGGAATCGGGATAGGTATTCCTCTCTACATCAATAGGCAGGAGCGTATCCGGAAAAATGGGAAATAGTTTATGGTGGAGCTCCGGTCCCAGATTCCACAGCGTATTCGTTTGGGCAAAATCGTCCAAATTGAGATTGAGTGTTGCAGCCAGCGAAACTGAAACCGCGAGGGTTTTACGGATGGACCACTCTTCCGGCTGTATATTCAGTAATTTGTATTCCAGGGGGTAAAACTGGGGTTCGAGTGAGCCGATATAATCATTAACACCCTCTACATAGGCACTAGCCAGGGCCATCATATCCGGGTGATGACTCCATGCTTCGTATTTCTTTTCTATGATCCCGGGAAAATTGATTCGCCGGGCAAATACATCCCTCTGAAGTGTTTCTTCTCCCAGTATTTCAGACAATCGCCCGTAAATTGCCCGGGCGGTGAGTTCCATTTGAAACAACCGATTTTTGGCGTGTAAAAATCCCTGAGCATAAAAGGCGTCAGCATCGTTGCTTGCGTATACATATGGAACCAACCGTTGATCAAACTCAATCCGGACGCTATCGGACAAGAAAGGACTGCTAAATTCCTCCTGGCTTCCTGCTTTTCCGGATTCGGCTTGCGTCCACAATCCAGTAAACGGGTTGATGAAATGTCCCAGCGCCGGGATACTCCGTTGCCCAAGGGTCAGGTTGCGGGATAGCAGAATCAGCAAAGCAATGCTTACACTCAGGGTTATGATAAATTTCCAGATGTTACTCATTCATGCTGTGTTGTGGTTGTCCGACCTGCGTTAAACGACTCTGATAAAAGCCAATGTGATGGACAATAACCTGGTATCGCTTCCACCAGGTTTAGAATTATCCCAAAAACGGCGGTATTCTATCACGCTGTTTACCGCAATTGACCGCACGAAGAGTGGGTGATTTACGACCTTTTCCCCCGTGCTGCCACAGATGCGATGGAAAATTGTCCAAATGGTCCATTGGAAAGATAACGACTTCCCTGGAAATAGTATAATACTGGTTGATTGAATTTTAAGTTCCAGTATAAAGTAGTTATCCTGATGGGGGTGGGATTACATACTATCCTCCTCAATATTGGGAAGGTTGGTGCATTTACTCCCGACCTATACAGGAAGAACATGAGAAAAAGGTGCGACAGGGCCAAATTAAATTTGTGAAAAAGAGTAAGGATGTCCTGCTTTTGACTTCGTTGATTCTTTTGTGACTTTTTGAGTTGAATATACATGAATGAACAAAGTTTCAGTTAATCATAAGGATCGTATATTGGGACATTCTGGGAGCAAAGGAATATGTATCAAGGTTGGGATTGAATCGAAGTTCTTGTCTGTGTTCAGGAAGAGATGAAAAGAAGTTGCCGCCATCATTTGTAAGAATAAATGAAGTGGATACTTCTATTACTTCGTGAAAAATAATTCGCCGGGCGAGGAAAGTTCTTCGTTGTACGCATACCCGTCCAAATTGAAAGATTGGAGATCCTCTAAATTTTCAATTCGATTTTTGATGATATACTTCGCCATCGATCCCCTCGATTTTTTGGAATTGTAGGTGATAAATTTCCATTCCCCCTTGCGCCATTCCCGAAAGTGAATATCGATGATTTTAGCCGACAGCTGTTTGAAATCCAAAACGTCGGAATACTCCTTCGAGGCCAGGTTGACTAGGATATTCTCAGATCGTTGTTGAAGGAGTTCGTTTACATAATTCGTCAATGTGTCACCCCAAAATTTGTACAAACTTTGCTGACCGATTTTCAATTTTCCACCCATTTCGAGTCGGTATGGTTGGATACGGGTACTGGGATGGAGAACCCCGTACAATCCGGACATGATCAATAACCGGGATTCGGCATATTCCAGGTCACTTTCAGACCACGAAGGGGCATCCAACCCCACAAAAACATCCCCTTCGTAACTGTAAATAGCGCTGAGCCCTTCGTTGGAGCTAAACTCCACATCGAAGTTTTTGAATCGATCATAGTTGAGTTCGGTCAGGCTTTCACTGATTCCCATCAGTTTTTGCAGTTCTTTTTTGGACAATCGCTGAATTTTTCGCGCCACTTGTGCAGTTTTTTCCTGAAAGAGGGGGGCGGTGGGATGGGGGTGCTCGATTCTCTCCGTGCGCATAGTTTTGGAAGGAGAAAGTATGATGACCATAATTTGAATTGTGATGAGGGATAACAAAAAAAACCCTTGAAAAATTTTCAAGGGTTTTGTATTTGGATCTTTTTATTTCTTATTAGAAAGCCGCCTGATCCTGAGTGGGAACGCTCTTGTCCTCTTCTTTGTAGACCTTACCTTTTATGTTGAGAACGATCTTCTCATCATTGGTCGTCATCAGAGTAACGGTTTTACCAAAGGAACCTATCCTTTGAGTGTCATACCGTACTTTTACTTCGCTTTTTTGACCAGGCATTATCGGTTCTTTGGGATAATCCGGAACAGTACATCCGCACGAACCTTTTGCACTTTTAATGGCTACGGGTGCATCGCTGACATTTTCGAATACGAAAGTCCGGTAGGGATCTGACCCCTGTTCGATGGTTCCGTAATCCACCGTTGTTTGTTCAAATTTCAGGCTGGTTTGAACTTCTTCTTTGTCGCTTTGGGCAAATCCTAAAGAAACAAATCCGATGGCCAACAACAATGTTAGTGCTATGTGTTTCATTTTAAAAGATTTAATAATGATGAATATGAATGCTAATATACGGTCTTTGAACGCACTTTGTAAAGGATTGTTGATAAAAATAAAGTTAAATGAGGGATTTTTTCATTTTTAATCGATTAAATCCGTTGAAACAAGGTTTCAAAATGGATTGTCAGAATGGATTAGCCCCCGTGGTTAAATTTTGAAAACCATTATATTTGTTGTAATTTTAGGCGATAATAACCCACCATATTTATGAATAATCTGATTACGGACACAGGTGTAGATCAATTGATAACCGTAGAGGAGCCGTATATTCGGGAGGTGTTACACGACTTTTGGATTTGTTGCATTAGCCGGGAAGCTTCTATTTTGGTGCGTCGTGAAGTATTGACAGGAAAAGCGAAATTTGGGATCAGCGGAGATGGTAAGGAAGTGGCCCAGGTGGCCATGGCCAGGGCATTTCGTAAAGGCGATTTTATAACGGGTTATTACCGGGATCAGACCTTCATGTTCGCAATAGGAGAGACTGACCTTGAAAGTTACTTTGCTCAGGTATACGCAGACAGCATTTTGGATCCTTTTTCAGGTGGGCGTCAGATGGCAAGTCATTTTGCTACCCCGTTTTTGGATGAAAAAGGCGAATTTCTGGATTTAAAAGAAAAGTACAACGTTACATCTGGTATTTCTTCTACGGCAGGCCAGGTGGCCAGAGGAATAGGTATTGCCCTGGCTTCCAGGAAGTTTAGGGAAGTCCCCCAATTAGCCGATCACCCGCTGAACGATGAAGGAGAAGGCATTTCATTTTTTACGATTGGGGACGGTAGTACGTCTGAAGGGCCTTTTTGGGAGATGATGAATGCTGCAGCGGTGATGAAAGTCCCTCTTGCTGTAAGCATTTGGGATGATGGATACGCGATATCTGTTCCCAAAAAGTACCAGACCGTGAAAGAAAGTATCTCGCGGGCCCTGGAAGGTTTTTTAATCGATGAAAATAAAGATGGCATCCGGATTTACACCGCAAAAGGGTGGGATTACCCCGGACTGGTCGATCTGTACGACCGGGCAATCAATAAGGTCAGGGAGGAACACATTCCCGCATTAATTCATATCCTGGACTTGACTCAACCTTTGGGACATAGTACCTCGGGTTCACACGAGCGATACAAGTCCGCCGAGCGACTCCAGTGGGAGAAAGAAAACGATTGCATTTTAAAATTTCAGGAGTGGATCATCGAAAATGGCATGGCTACGCAGGAAGAACTCGATACCTTGCGGCAGGAAGCTAACCGGCAGGTGAAACTGGCCAAAACCCGAACCTGGAATAAACTGACCTCCCGGATCAAAAAGGACAAGGAAGAATTTACCGAAATAGTTCGGGAAATATACGTCAGTATTGGCGAACCGGATTCGATCAAAGCCAAGTATGAGAAAATGAACGCGCTGGAATTTCCACGGCTTTCTCATATCGTTTCTGCGGGGCGTCAAATCAGCCATGAACTCGCCCTGAAAAAGGTGCCCCATCCCCGGTTGAAAGAATGGTTGGAAGCGAAAACGCGGGTGCTTGATGAACGGATTTCAACAAAATTGTATTCAGATTCCGCATCTTCCCCCCACAATGTGCCCGTTGTCGAACCGGTTTATTCGGAAAACAGTCCGGAGGAAGCAGGTTTTCAAATTATTAACCATTTTTTTGACAGATGCTTCGAGAAATATCCCCATTTGTTTGCTTTTGGGGAAGACCTCGGTAAACTGGGGGATGTTAATCAGGGTTTTGCCGGACTTCAAAAGAAATACGGTGAACATCGGATTTTTGACACCGGCATCCGGGAGTGGACCATCATCGGTCAGGCGATCGGCATGGGGATGCGCGGGATCAAGACCATCGCCGAGGTTCAATATCTGGATTATGTAATTTATGCCTTAGCGCCCTTGTCCGATGATCTGGCTACACTGCGCTACCGAACCGATGGGATACAGAAAAGTGCGCCGATTATCCGGACACGTGGTCATCGACTGGAGGGGATCTGGCATTCCGGTTCGCCGATGGGTATGTTGCTCAATTCGCTGAAAGGAATCCATTTATGTGTTCCCCGAAATATGGTTCAGGCCGCCGGTATGTACAATACCCTGCTCCAATCTGACGATCCCGGGATCGTTATAGAGGTCCTGAACGGATATCGGATCAAGGAACGTCGCCCGGACAATCTTGGCGATTTCACGCTTCCACTGGGTCGTGCAGAATGCCTACGTCAGGGAGAGGATATTACGGTGGTATCATACGGTGCTACGTTGTGGATTGTGATGGAAGCGGCAGAATTCCTGGAAGAGTATGGAATTTCTGTGGAAGTCATCGATGTGCAGACGCTGATGCCTTTCGATTTGGATGGTATGATAGGGCAATCGGTACGTAAAACCAACCGGGTACTTTTTGTTGACGAGGACGTACCAGGTGGCGGATCAGCATATATGATGGAACGCAGTTTGTCGGAACAGTCTTATTTTGACTACCTTGAGATCCCGCCCAAAACCCTGTCCAGCCGGGAACACCGACC
>CALGAA010000309.1 GCA_937952445.1 uncultured Bacteroidota bacterium
AACACATGCTCATTAGCCTGATAGCACCCCGGCCTGTTTATATCGCCAGCGCAGTGGAGGACCAATGGGCGGATCCGCGCGGTGAATATTTGTCCGGATATCACGCTGGTCCGGCGTATGAATTATTTGGCATGAACACATTGAAAACACCAGAACCTCCCGGTTTGAATCAACCCCGGATGACCGAAAGCGTTTCGTATCACATCCGCACGGGAAAACACGATGTCACCCAATTTGACTGGGAACAATATATCCGCTGGGCGGATCAATTTGTAGTAAAATAAAAGTACCGCTCACGGATCAACGGACCACCATGACTTCGAAGCTTACTACCCTGTGTTCGCCATTGCGCATTTCCAGCTCTATAACTACGGGGTATATCCCGGAGGGTACATCGACTCCTGAAGAACGTCCGTCCCAGCCCGGATTAGAATGGGATTGCCCGGTATAATCCTGTTCAAAAATATAATTTCCGTACCTGTCGTAGACCTCCATTCGCCGGATTTGCCGGATTTCCCGCGTAGGGGTGATGTTATACACATCGTTAACACCATCTCCGTTGGGGGTGAATGCATTGGGGAATTCAAATTCCACCGGACCGGTAATAGGATGGACAACCTCCACCCACAATGAATCATGATACGTACATTGTTCATGTACCACTGCATTGAACAGCAAGTACCCACTATTTTCCGGCGAAAATTCAACGTTAAAATCATCTCCAATGGATGAGCCATCGAATTCCCATTCCACCTGCATCATTTCCTCCGGACGTGGACTCGAAAACATCAGAGTATCCCCTTTTAAAATTTCAACCATCGCCGTATCCCAAATCGTTATCTCAGTCGGCGCCCCTTTGACAACGACCACAGTATCGAGTATGCACCCGTCTTCATTCCACAATTGCAGTGAGTAAGTTCCGGGTTCCGTGAAAGCATACGATTCTTCAATTCCACGCGGTATTTCCTCCCCGACCCGGTACTCCACAGAAGGGTCCGGAGGATTATTCCTATTTTCCAACTCCAGGTAAACCTCCTCCACGCCGGGACAGAAGACCAGATTACTGACATCCCATCCCACCTGTACTTCCGTTGGATTCGGAAGGAAATAATGCAGGGTATCCACGCAGCCATTCTCATCTTCTGCTTCGATTATATATGTCCCGGCGACCAATCCAGAGGCGTGTTGATCGATGAACGAAACATCATCGTTTAAAAAAACCAGATCATAGTTGTTCTCCTCCGGGGTCAATGTGATGCCTATTTCTCCACCAAACGGATGGAGGCAAGTCGGATGTACAACCTGTGTAGGATCAATTTTCATTTCAAAGCGGGGATCTACGTCTTCCTTTACCGTAAAGGTGGTTGTCTTTTCGAACCCAAACGAATCACGTAAGGTCAATTGATAGGGACCGGGTGCTAAATCCGGAATAAGGAAGGGCATTTCGATGAGAACGGTATCCAAAACCCCCTCCACCGAAAAATGATATGGATACGCGTCTTCACTCTTAAGCTCGATGAGGACCCGGCGATTTCCTTCCCGGGTATTGCACATCTGGGTCATTACATAGGTCAGATCCCGGTCTTCCATCACTTCGATACCCCCGGCTGTGGCGTGATGATTGGTTTCGATCCCATAGATTTCAAATGAAGGTTCACCCCGATCATCCTCGTTGATAAATTCCATGCGAACAAAGTTTCCGGCTTCTGCTTTAGCCTTCCCACACCATTCGAACAAAATGTCGCTATCTGGTAAAGTAAGAGGTTCACCATCGGCCTTCCAACTGAGGTGAACCATGGACCGACCTGCGGTAGAGGCAATCTCACTGACCTGCATGCGGTCTTCCAACGCCGGATGAATATTTTTCACCGCTGTGAATTCAAGGGAATCAGGATTCCAGGCCAGTGAAAGTTGGAAACCCGAAATAGATTCCATATTATGCCCCCGGACTGGTACGCACTTCTCAATATTTCGAAAGCCCCGGGCCGTATCCATGGTCACTCCCACCGTGGGAAAGGACCAATTTACACCCACTACAAGTTCCAGACAGTCGTTGTTGATTCCTTTAATCTCGATTCGAAATATCCCTTCCGCTTTCGGAAATTCAAGTCGGAAGGATCGCGAATCGGTAGGGGTATGATTGATCTGGTTTCCCGTTTCCTGATCGTAAAATTTGATATCGTAATACTCTGTCATTGCAATTTCTGAAGGCCAGCGAACAAACGATATTTCGTCAAAAGAGCGAAATTCGTATCCCTCCTCCGGATTTTCAATCAACGTCAACTTTTGGGAGGGATAAAGACGAACGCAGTCCTCTTCAAACCAGGATGCTGGCCCGGTTCCTCCGACATGATCCACCAGAACAGGCATGAGCACGTATTCATTGTGTGAATTTCCAATGTTCATGATTTCAGAAACATCGATCGCAAGGGAGGGGTCGGTAAAATAAATGGGATCATTATCGGGATCACGATACAGGTATTCCGAAAATTCTTCCACACCGAGAATAGGTTGTTCTGGCACATCCGTCAGTAGGACAAGGATAAGCCCGGCCGGGGTGTCCGGATTGGGATCAGAAAAATCTAAGGCGTTGGTTTCAGGGAAAGAAAAGGTCAGTGTCGGGGTTTTGGAACACGGCGTGAAATATCCCAGGATTTCGGTTTTATTTTCTCCCTCTCCTTCAAAATATCGGATAGGCCCAACAGCTATTTCCTCACAAGTCTGAGAAAATAACGGATGCATAAAAAAGATCATCGAAATCAAGAATCCATATCTCATGGTCTGACATTGGCATCAGAAAATATATTGTACTGGTGTTCCACTCATCAGGGCAAATCAATCTTTGAGTGCCTCGCTACTCGATAATCTGAAAACAACAATGCACACACCGGAGTACATATATCCGATTTTTATAATTTACTATAATCAAAGAACAGACCAAACCCTTATTTTGAACATATAAATTCTAATTATTATCCCAGACCCCGGGTTTTGCTCACCTTGCCATCTTTGCGTCACCATATATTTTTCGTTAACCTGACATAATTAGAGGTTTTTCCATATATTATTTGATGTAATCTCATTTTATAGAATCATATTGTTTGATTGGCCTCTTTTTCGTGAGCGTCCCTGACCTGGCTAAAAACCCGATCCACACTGTTTCAACGCACCGGATTTGACCCATTTCATCAGAGGTCCGGTCCTGACCACAGGAGCGAAAAGGGGCGATTCACAAAACTTCGAGGTCGTTGCAGGAGGTAATCAAAATAATATTCCCTTTCATTTCCCGACATTTGAATAATTTTGAGGAATACAAACGCCCGAAATGTATTGGGAAGGTCATACGATCCCGTTGTAGAGATAGTTCCTGGAAATTTAATGTATCAAAAATGCATATCCACAACCAAAACCAAATCATCAACTCGGAAATAGAGCATCTCGTCACCGAAAAAGATTGGGTGAAACTAAAGGATGTTCTGAAGAATATACCTGCGGTGGATATTGCAGAGTTCCTCGAAGACACGGAACCTGAGGTGGCCATCGTCATTTTCAGGCTATTACTAAAACCAAAAGCAGGGGAAGTCTTTGCTTATTTAAGCACCTCCAAGGGCAAGGAATTACTCGAAGTATTTTCCCGTCAGCAGTTGAAGGATGTCATGAACACTCTCGAACCCGATGACCTGGTCACGTTGGTAGAAGAACTACCTGGCCGATTGACTCAGAAGGTATTGTGGTCTATAAAACCTGAGGATCAGGCGGAGGTTCTCAAGCTCCTCGGTTACCCGGAGCAAAGTATCGGTCGATTGATGAACACCAGACTCGTACGCATCGTGTCCACCTGGACGATTGAAAAATCACTCCAACATATACGTGAATTTGGGGACCAGGCCGAAACAATCAACGTGATTTATGTGGTGGATGAAGAGGGAAAACTGATCGATGACCTGCGATTGACCCAAATCGTGATGTCCGATCCCCAAACCAGGATTTCCGAAATCATGGACCATTCATTCATCGCTCTGCAGGCTGTCGACGACCAGGAAGAAGCGGTGCGTATGCTCGGAAAATACGACAGAGTCGCTTTACCGGTGGTGGACACGGATGGGGTCCTGGTCGGTCTGGTGACCATGGACGACGTGTTTGACGTCGCAGAAGAAGAGGCTACAGAGGATATGCAATTGATGGCTGGGATGCATGCGCTGGACACGCATTATTCCGAAACGGGCATTTTTGAAATGGTTCGAAAACGGATAGGATGGCTCACCGTTCTTTTTTTGGGTCAAATGCTTACGGTTTCTGCTCTGGCTTCGTTTGAAGATACCCTGGCTGCAGCGGCCATATTGGCCTTTTTCATACCGATGATTATATCGAGCGGAGGTAATTCCGGCTCCCAGGCCGCCACCCTTATTATCCGGGCTATTTCCACGGGGGATATAGAGGAAAGAGATTGGCGTAAAATCTTCCTGAGAGAACTTCTATCGGGACTTATGCTCGGTCTGATTGTCGGGATTATGGGAGGTATTGTCATCGCATACTGGCTTCATCTGCGCGGGGAGGTGTTGGATTTACTTATGGTATACCAAATATTAACAGTGGCTTTGAGTCTGGTGGGCGTAATCATTTTTGGCAACCTCATCGGAGCCATGTTGCCATTCATAATGACAAAATTGGGTTTTGATCCCGCCATCACCTCAGCGCCATTTGTGGCTACATTGGTTGACGTAACGGGCATCATTATTTATTTCTCCATCGCAAGTATCCTATTGAAAGGAATGATCACTTAAAATATTCCCGGGTTAATCATATCCCAGCAGAGAATTGAGCCACCGCTCCATTTCCGGTACATCCATGCCTTTCATCGCAGCGTAATCGACCACCTGATCCTTATCGATTTTTCCGACTCCGAAATATCTCGATTGAGGATGTGCAAAATACCATCCGGACACGGCGGCAGCAGGATACATCGCATACGAATCGGTCAATTCGATGCAGGTGTTCGCAGTTACATCCAACAAGCGGAACAACTTGTCTTTTTCCGTATGATCCGGGCAGGCCGGATACCCTGGCGCAGGTCGGATGCCCTGATATTTTTCCGCAATGAGCTCTTCGTTGGTTAACTTCTCATCCGGCTGGTACCCCCAGTAGCAGGTTCTTACCCGGTGGTGCATCATTTCAGCAAGAGCTTCGGCACACCGGTCAGCCATGGCTTTGAGAATGATGCTGTTGTAATCATCCTGCTGGTCGACAAACCGCTGGACGTACGGCTCGATTCCCAGCCCTGCAGTTACTGCAAATCCTCCGATATAATCCATTTTACCCGAAGACCGCGGAGCTATAAAGTCCGCCAGGCTCAAATTGGGGATTCCCTTCGCTCTTTTTACCTGCTGCCGGAGAAAAATCAATTCTTCTTTGACCGTTTTCTCATCATCTTCATAAATAAACACCTTGTCCCCTTCGCTCTGTGCCGGGAAAAATCCGATCACAGCATTCGCTTGCAGCCATTTTTCGCTGATCATGCGATCCAGCATTTGAAGCGCATCGTCGTATACCTTCCGCGCTTCAACACCCACCACTTCGTCGTCAAAAATATCGGGGTACTTCCCCTTCAATTGCCAGCTCTGGAAGTAAGGTGTCCAATCGATGAATTCCCTGATCTCATTGAAGTCCACATCCTGAAATACCTGAATTCCCATTTTGGCCGGCCGAACAGGATTATATTCGTTCCAATCCAATTGCAGTTTGTTGTCCCGGGCTTCTTTGATCGTCACGAATCGTTTTTTACCCGTATTCTTTCGACGTTCCCGTATGGCCTCGTATTCCTCTTCGATGGACCGAATAAAATTTTGTCTGGTCGTTTGGTTTTCACCGATCAGAGACGATACAGTGGATACGCTTTTGGATGCATCCAGGACATGCACCACAGGCGGGGCATAATGCGGATCAATTTTGACGGCTGTATGTATTTTTGACGTTGTCGCTCCACCTATCAGGAGAGGCAGTTTAAAATTCCGGCGCGTCATTTCCTTCGCCACATGGACCATTTCGTCCAGGGAAGGGGTGATCAAACCACTCAATCCGACAACATCGACCTTCTCTTCGATGGCTTTATCCAGTATTTTATCAGCCGGAACCATCACGCCCATGTCGATGATCTTATAATTGTTACAGGCCAGGACCACGCCTACGATGTTTTTTCCGATATCGTGGACATCCCCCTTAACCGTAGCCAACAAAACCTTCCCCACCTCTCTGTCGGTATCCGATTTTTCAGCTTCCAAAAAAGGCGTGAGGTAATTAACCGCCATTTTCATGACGCGGGCGCTTTTCACGACCTGGGGGAGAAACATTTTCCCGGCGCCAAACAAATCCCCAACCACGCTCATACCGGCCATCAAAGGCTCTTCGATGACCACCAGGGGTGAATTGTATTTGAGCCGGGCCTCCTCGGTATCGTCAATAATAAATTCTGTAATGCCTTTGACAAGCGAATATTCCAACCTTTTTTCCACCGAATTTTCCCGCCACGATAAATCGCGTTCCACTTTTTTGCCCTTGGATTGGATCTTCTCTGCAAAGTCCACCAAATCCTGGGTGGCGTCCGAATGCCGATTGAACAGGACATCCTCGATTAGCTTCAACAATTTCTCCGGTATATCGGCGTAAATTTCCATCATTCCCGCATTTACGATCCCCATATCCATGCCCGCCTTGACGGCATGATATAGGAAGGATGCATGCATGGCCTCTCTTACCGTATTGTTACCCCGGAACGAAAAAGACAAATTGCTCACCCCACCGCTGATTTTACTCAACGGAAACAGTTCTTTCAATTTTTTGACAGCGGCCAGAAATTCGACCACGTAATTATTGTGCTCCTCAATCCCTGTTGCGACAGCAAAAATATTCGGATCAAAGATGATATCCTCAGGCCGAAAGCCCACCTGGTCCACCAATATCCGGTAGGCCCTGGAGCAGATTTCGACCCGGCGATCTGCTGTTTCGGCCTGTCCTTCCTCATCAAAAGCCATCACGACTGCAGCAGCACCATATTTACGGACCTTCCTTGCCTGTTTGATAAATTCCGCTTCGCCTTCCTTCAACGAAATCGAATTGACGATACATTTCCCCTGTACACACTTTAATCCCGCTTCGATGACGGAAAATTTGGACGAATCGACCATGATGGGTAACCGGGCAATATCGGGCTCGGACATCATCATGTTGAGAAAATTTCTCATTTCCACTTCCGAATCGAGCAATCCCTCATCCATATTGACATCGATGATCTGAGCTCCACCTTCTACCTGCTGACGGGCTACTTCGAGAGCTTCCTCATATTTTTGTTGTTTGATCAGACGCTCAAACCGCTTTGAACCGGTTACGTTGGTTCGTTCGCCGATGTTAATGAAATTGGATTCCGGACGGACAACCAACGCTTCCAATCCGCTGTACTGGCTATAGGGTGGCTGGGGCTGGGGTTGGCGGGGCTTCAGACCTTTGACGGCTTCAGCGATGGCATGGATATGTTCGGGAGTCGTCCCACAACATCCCCCCACGATATTTACAAAATTGCTCTCCGCAAAGTCGCGAATATAATCTCTCATTTCCTCCGGGTCCTGATCGTATTCGCCCATTTCATTGGGAAGGCCGGCGTTGGGGTATGCGCTGATGTAAGTGTCGGAAATGGATGCCAAATCCTGTAAATGCGGCCTCATTTCTTTAGCTCCAAGCGCACAATTCAATCCTACAGCCAGCGGCCGGGCGTGGGCAATCGAAATCCAGAATGCCTCGACGGTCTGACCGGACAGGGTTCGCCCACTATTATCCGTGATGGTTCCACTGATGATAAACGGGATGTCCTTTTCCGTTTTTTCGTTCAGGTCAAGAATGGCATGGATGGCTGCTTTGGCATTGAGGGTGTCAAAAACGGTTTCCAGCAGGAACAAATCGACACCGCCCTCCAACAAACCGATAGCCTGTTCATAATAAATGTCATAGAGGTCGTCGTAGGTAATGGCTCGATACTCCGGACGGTTCACATCGGGCGACAGGGAAGCCGTTTTGGTAGTAGGTCCTAACGCTCCTGCCACAAAACGCACCGACCCCGGGTTGTTTTTCATAAAGGCATCGGCTGCCTTGCGGGCTGCAGAAGCCCCTGCCACATTGATCCGGTGAACCAGATCTTCCAGCGCATAATCGGCCTGAGATACCCTATTTGCATTGAACGTATTGGTCTCGATGATATCAGCCCCGGCTTCCAGATATTGGTAATGGATCGATTCGATGACATCCGGCCGGGTAATATTGAGCAAATCGTTATTCCCCTGGAGGTCGCTGGGATGATCACGGAATTCATCGCCCCGAAAATCCGCTTCTCCCAAACGGTGATTTTGGATCATCGTGCCCATCGCACCATCCAAAATGAGAATTCGCTCTTTTAAAATATTTTGTAAAATCTGTTTCATTCTAAAAAATTGACATACCTGTTTGGGAAGTATTGAGCCTGAAAGCAACACTACCCCACACGTTATTGTTTTGTTCTTCCCGGCGAAATCCCAGATTCAAATCCAGGAAAGCACCGTGCCACAACATATATGTTACTCCTGTTTGCAAACCAAGAACGCTAACCTTTTGGCCCTGCAAGGTACGAATTCCATAATCTTGAGGGCGGGAACTGTTTTTTAATCTGATATCCGCGCCGTAGTTAATGCTCCCTTCGTTGAGGCCCTGCTGATGATAATAAAGTAGACCAAACAAACGCCAATGGCGGTGTGGTGCGTAGTCTAGCCGTCCGATATATTCCCTGAAATTAGCTCCCAGCGGATGTGCGAGCGGTGAATTGTAATGCGTATAGACCGCTAGCGAATCCCGGTGCGAATACGTGTATGGCCTGGCCGTGTTGTACTCCAGGGTCCCATTGAGATTGGAAATTCCGGCCAGATCGTAAATCGTAGTTCCGAGCTGAAATCCCCATTTATTAGCCCACCAGTGATTGCCCCCAAACAATTCGGAAGATTTAAACTCATCCAGTACAAATTGGCTGTAAATACTCATCCGCCTGAAAAGATTCATTTTGAAATCCAGGCCCAATAAAATATTATCCGGACTTCCGATCGCTCTTTCCACCGTGCGGAAGAATATGACCGGCATTAAATAATGCCATTCCAGGTGTTGTTCCCGGTTGAAAACCACCGATTCAAAAAACCCGAGATGTGCCTGATCCCACAACCGAAATTGCAGGAAATGAGTGGCTACAAATTTTTTGGGCAACAACTGGTCGCCGGACAATTGCCGGGCACTTTTTGCCGACACCTCCGCCAGCATATAACGGTAGCGCAATTTCCAAATTTGGAGATTCAATTTCAAATTGAGGTAATTTCAAGTGTAGGTAATTCCCGGCGAAGTCCGATAAAAGCAGCGATTGGATCCCGTTCCCCACAAATTCCCTGCCATAACCAAACCGTGTAAACGCGTATTTTCCAATCGGGACGGTCAAATGCGCTGCCCCGTTGATCACATCGCGACCGCGCAATGCAGGGGCCACTGAGCTTTGGTAGTGAGAATAAGAGGTAAACCCCGGACTCGATCCGTAGGTATTGGTGTACCTGGCAATATGGAATGGGTGCGCGAATTGAAGGTCTTCGATCTTCGTATCAATAAAAAATTTACCCTCGATTCCCATGCGGAGTAAGACCCCTTTTCGATTTTCAAATATGGTATGGTGGCCGTCCCGTTGACGCCCGTATTTCCAGTGAAGAATAGGATTAGCCGCCAGGAAAAAGTCTTTTTTACGGACAAATACCATTTGGCCGGGGTACGGATAAAACGTATTTAACCAGGCATCTTGTCGGGTCGGTCGTAGTAACGAATTCTCTGGTCCGATAAGATTTTCGTACTCCGACTGAAAGGATGTATCTGTGAGCCATTCCGGCACTTCATTCGCGAGATGCGACACCGCATTCAGATCCTGAGTGCTCATGGAGGAAATGGGTAAATGGATAATAAATTCAGCTATTTCCTTTCTGCTCATCGTGTGAAATGAAGGAAAAGGATTGCGTTCTCCCGGATATTTGGCGGATAGCCTTTTCAACTGTTCGTACGCATGCGGGGTCAGTGAAATAGGGTTATCCTGTGACCAGACTGAAAGACTAATCATTCCCAAAACCATACATAGGAAAATCCGGTGCCGGGTCATACCGTGAATTTTAGAAGTTTTGCCTTGACATCACTAATAAACTCATTTTCCCCACCCAGAAATTGTACTTCGATTGGTAAAATATACACATCGATGTTTTTAGAACGGAAGAACGGCAAATGCGGAACCAGGCGGACGAGATCCTTTTCGGTTGTTAGAAATATTTTCCGATCGCCTTCCAATTTTTCATACGAATCCACGACCGTTGCTATATCGTGTTTGGTAAACGCATAATGGTCCGCAAACTTCCGGTGAAAATAATTCAACCCCAAAGATTGCAGAAACCGGATCAAAGGTTCAGGATTGGCAATACCGGTCATCAGGAAAACCGACTGGCTGTTTAACAGGATCCGTTCCTCGGTATTGAACGCATTATAGGCAGTATGATACCGCAGTGTGGAAAAATATAGCTTTTGATGGGACTTGGGCTTAATTTCCTTTTCGATAGCCTTCTTTTCGTTTTCCGAAATGTTGGCCGGGCATTTGGTTACCACAATAATATCAGCCCGTTCTGCGGATTGTTTTGGCTCGCGCAGTCGCCCCATGGGCAGCAGATAATCCCGCGTATAACGATTTCCGTACTCGGTGAGCAAAATGTTGATGTACGGCTGAACACTTCTGTGTTGGAAGGCATCGTCCAATAGAACTAACTGCACCCCATCGTAATTTTGCAGCAATTGTGGTATGGCCAGGGCACGTTCTTCTCCCACCGCCACCGCCACAGAAGGGTATTTTTTCTTTAATAACAAGGGCTCGTCTCCTACGTCCTCGTACGTATCATTGACGGAAACATTCCGGTACCCTTTTGTTTTTCGCTTGTATCCGCGGCTGAGCACACTAACCCGGATGTAAGGACTCAATTGGCGGATCAGATACTCGATCATCGGGGTTTTTCCACTCCCGCCTGTATTGAGATTTCCAACAGAAATCACGGGAATATCAAATGAAACCGTTCTCAATAATTTGGTTTCATACAGGACTCCCCGTATCGATATGATCCCCCAGTAGAGTAGAGTGAAAGGGAAAAGTATGATTCTAAATATCCATTTGTCGATCATGATTTCATCAATATTGCCTGGCCGATCCGGCACTGGGCACATTTACGATTCCTACAGTACGATTTGTAAAGGTACAGAAGTGCCTGGGAATCGAGCGCATGATCGACGGGGACATTGAGTTTTTCCCACATTCTCATGATGCTGTTGGATTCTGCGGGAAGGTTTTCGAGGATCGCTAAAGCCTTGTCCTTGATGGACTGGTCGCGCTTTTTGATCCCCGTAAAAAAGAGGAATGGAACCAGTACGTTTATAAAAATCGAGTCTTTACTCGCCTGTCCCATTTTTTTGGGACGAACTTGTTTGGTTTTTACGCCAAAGCGATAATGATCGTTCCAATAATTACTGGCCTGGCATTCGAGCTTGTCGACCAGTTCCTGCCACTCCAGCGAGTACATCAACGTTTGTCCGTAATGGAACAAAAAATCCGCCAGTTGAGAAATCCGAACGGTTGGGAAATTCTGCGGCCGCATTCGGGCGAAGTTCCAAACGGTGGCATCAATGTGTTCGAGACCGTATTTTTCAGCCAGGAAAGTGTATTCCTGGTATAAATTGGTTGGATATTCCTCTTTTTCAGTCCCTGTGAGCATTCCGGCTTGACCATACAACAAGCTTTCGAGTTGGAGACGGTTGCCCAAATGCTTCGAAATCGTTTTAAATTTGATCGTATTGGCCAGCCATTCAAAAGCGGTATTGTTTTTGGAAAAACCAAAAGAGCGACACAACAATTTGAACAGCGTTTCCTGATAATTTTTATCGCTGTACAGAAACACCTCTTCGATCTGAGCATATTTTTCTTCAAGCCGGGCCACGGCCATAGCCTCTTTCCACGAAGTGATGTTGAGTCTGGAAACGGAAGAGATCAGGTTTTCGCAGGGGATCATGGTATAGGTATAGGAGGACAAATACCGATACGTTTCCAGAATATTTTCATCGATCCGCGACTTTAGCTCTAGCGTAGGTATTTTTTCTCCATAGGGATCTTTGACGGGCTGATCATCTTCGTACACCACGTGGAGGATGACGTTATAATAGTCGGGATTGTTCTCATGGCCATGTCGGTACCAATCCGAAGAACGGGTATGAATTTCAACCTTCCCAGCCCACATTTGACCGGAAATCCGCAATCGGGAGTCCATAAAATCCGGTCCCTGGTCCACATTAATCGTCCCTGCCCGGATGATTTCGAGGACTTCTCCATCGGTCGAACGAAGGCCCGCATGATCGAACTTTTGTGTTCGCCATATGTACTGCAGAAAATCTTCGTTTATGACCGGGCTATATTCTTTCATAAACCTTAAAGGAGTAATCGAACTCGTTTTTTTTGTCGGAAGAATGATGCTCCTCTGAGATCAACTTCCATTGATTACGATCCCATTCCGGGAAAAAAGTGTCTCCGTCAAAATCGGCATGGATTTCGGTGATATACAACCTGTCCAGCATGGGTAAATAATGCTCATAAATGATGGCTCCGCCGATAATAAATACTTCTTCCGTATCCGTATCGTAGGCCAATGCCAAAGCTTCTTCGATGGAATGAGCAACCAGGATATTGGAAGCGAGATAATAGGGATCCTTCGTCAGCACTATATTGGTTCTCTTGGGCAAAGGTTGTCCGATGGCCTCAAAATTCTTTCGTCCCATGATCACCGGATGATTAATCGTTATTCTTTTGAAGTATTGAAGATCCGCCGGCAGATACCAGGGCAATTCATTGTCCTTTCCGATCACATTGTTATTGGAAATTGCGACAATTGCAGAAAGTCTCATGGAGTTAGTCTTTTTTGAATCAAGTCGGTTTCAAGCACTCTTTTTTCCACCCATTTTTTGGAATCGGAAATCTCACCTTTCAGGTACTTTTCGATCATCAGTCCCGCAATGGGAGAAGCTACAGAACTTCCCCAGCCCCCATTTTCAATAAATACAGCTATCGCTATTTGCGGATTATCCACCGGTGCAAAAGCAATAAATACCGAGTGATCTTCACCTCTATTCTCAGATGTCCCCGTTTTTCCGGCTACTTCTATTCCAGGCACTGCTGCCAGCCCTCCCGTTCCATATTCTACTACACCTTTCATTCCTTGCTTGACCGTTTCAAAATATTCGGGTTCGATATCCACCCGATGCTGTTCTTTGTATTTTTCGGATATGCGATCAGGGTTATTATCGATGGATTTTATCAAATGGGGGATATGGTATTTTCCGTCGTTGGCAACAATAGCCGTAGCATGGGCCATCTGGAGGGTGGTCAATTCAATTTCTCCCTGACCTATTCCGTTGGATAATATGTAGGTAAAACGCCAATCTCCCTTGTTCCGGTAAAGGTCATCGTAGTAGGCCGGAGTAGGATTGAGGCCTGTTCCTTCCATGGGAAGATCAATTCCCAGTTTTTTCCCGATTCCAAACTGACTGAGCTGATTGTGCAGATCAAATAGCCCTTTTTCCGGATTACTGAAACCGTATTTATTGATCAAATCCCGGTAGATGGTGAAAAAGTAGGTGTTGCACGATCGTACGATCGCCGACCTCAAATCGTTGGTTCCCCCACCGGCGTGACATCTCCATACATTGTTTTTGTAAAAATATCCGCCGCCACAGTACATATGCTGTTTGGGAGTTATGACCCGCTCCTGCAGTCCGATCAGCCCAAAAATAGGTTTGAGCGTACTCCCTGGCGGATAGTGTGCCATCATGGAACGATCGTAAAATGGCTTAAGCGTATCTGCGAACAATTGTTGAAACCGATCCCCCCGGTTTTGGCCGATCGATAAGTCGTTGAGGTTGAAATCCGGATAACTTAGCATGGTGAGTACTTCGCCCGAGGTCGGTTCGATCGCCACTATTCCTCCTTTTTTGTTCACCATGAGTTTTTCAGCGTAACGTTGCAGATCGATATCGAGCGTAATCGTCAAATCGCTACCTGAAACGGCTTCGACGTTGAGAGAGCCGTCCAGATAGTCCCCGACCTGCCTGCCGAGGTTGTCCTTCAGTTCGTACCGATGGCCCTTTTCACCACGCAAAAGATCCTCGTAGTACAATTCCAGCCCGCTTTTACCCACATAGTCCCCCATGACGTAGATCCCTTCATTTTTCTCCAATTCATTTTTATCGATCTCCGAAATGTAACCTAAGACGTGCGAGGCGGTATGGTACTTGTATCCCCGAACCGCTTCCTTGGTCAGGCGGAAACCCGGGAACATATGCAGATACTCCTTGAAGCGCAAAGCGATGCTATCCGGTACCCTGCTCATAAAAGTAAAGGGGGTAAAACGGGAAAACCGGATGTCCGTCCAGTTCTTTTCAATGTTGTTTTGGAAGTAATTCTGGTCGATGTGGAGCAAATCACACAATCGGGCCGTATCCATATTTTTGTCGAGATCGTTATACACGACGTTGATATCGTATACAAATTTGTTGTATACAATCAACTCGCCGTTGCGATCGTAAATCAGGCCCCGTGAAGGTTTTTGGATCATTTTGACCAGTGAGGTGGTATTGGCCTCCACCTGGGACTGGGCATCCCATATCTGGACGTGGGCAACCCGAATCAGTAAAAACACGAACCCCACTACGACAATGCCGGTTACCAATCGAAACCTGTCCTGTGAATCAATTTTCATACGCCGCTGTTCAGTTTTGATCAAAGACGATCATGATAATCATGATTACCACATATGAGATCGCTGCAGTCAAAATCGTTCTAAGAAGGATATAATGTAGTAATTTTATTTGAAAAATATCAATTAAACTCACCCCTAAACAATGTAAAATTACCATGATCCCCGCATATTTCAAAAACCAGGGGAGATTGATGGTAGAAATCATGGGGGAAATGTTCACTTTGTATCCTCCCCGCGGCGAAAGATAGGTGATCACGTACGGTCTGACCAGGCCGGAGAAGGCTCCCGCGCCGGAATGTACTCCCGGGGTGTTTTGAAAAATATCCACGACCAATCCCACCAGGAAGCCGATCAGGATCACGACGGAAGCGGGCGTACGAAGGGGCAACAAAAGGACAATAAGAGGATAGACAAAGACCTCGATAAAAGGGATGGAAAACCAGGTGATTTTCACGAAATTAAAAATCAGTATTTGCAACAAAAGCAAAAAAACGCCACGGATGATATTCAACCGATACTCACTCATTCCATCGTTTCATCTGTGACCGAATGGAGCGACGAGTCCGGTTTGTTCCAGGTATCCTCAATGACGTAGCAGGATCGAAGTCTATACAGATCTTCAAATAAGCGAACATAGATCGTGTAATCGTTTTCTCCGCTTTCCAGGTTGTAATAATCCACCGTGCCGATGGGCAACCCAGGTGGAAATGCAAACGAATAACCGCTCGTCACCACC
>CALGAA010000310.1 GCA_937952445.1 uncultured Bacteroidota bacterium
CGCTGTGGCGTACGCGACTATTATCGATATTTCGACCTATGGATATGGAACTACATCCGATGAAAATGGAGAATTTTATCTTACATTAAAGCACGAATTAAACTCACCCATTCAATTGAAAGTAAGTTGTGTAGGATTCAAGGATACTACAATTTATGTAAGAGGGAAAGCGGAGTTGGAAATATTTCTGGAGAAAAAAAGTTACTCGCTACCGGAGGTAGTGATACGTAAAGGAAAGCTAGAAGAGCAAGTTATTGGGATAGTAAATGGGGCTATACGAACCGATAGAGACGGGGAACAAACAGGATTGTTTCCGTCCAATTCAGCTGGTCTTAGTTCCGGGGTATTCATAAAAATACCAGGTAATAAAATGGGCGTACTAAAAGCCATTGAATACTACCTCCTGCCGAAAGGGAGACCGGAAACACCATTTATGCTTCGTTTTCTGGAGCCTATAGAACCCGTTCAGTCCAATAGGATGTATTCCGAAGACATGTTTACAGACCTCTTGAAAGAACCAATTGTTACCAAAGGCCAATCCGGGTGGAATACATTGTGCTTGTTGGATTACAATATTCCAGTTCCTCCGAATGATTTATTCATACTTTTTACGCCATTGGAAGCAGGGGAGGAATACAGATGGATAGAAGCTGGAGATGAATGGTACGGGATGGTCTTGGGAAGATATAAAAAGAATAAAGTGCGGGGTTTGTATTGGGCGATTCGTGCCAAAGACACGTATTCTTATGATGATTCATTTTTACATCAAAAGATTACACCGGCGATCGTACTGAGATATTATAGTGAACAATGAATAAGCTACTAATATTGGGGTTCTGTTTTTTAATCGGTTGTTACGCTGAACCCGAAAAGCAGCTCGAATATTCCACCGTGAAGGTGGAACTAGAGAATGTGAAAAATGAACGAAATATAAAGATCGAGAATATAGTTGCATTAGAGACCACTTCTGCATCCGTGATTGGGCGATGTGAAAAAATTATTACACATCAAGGTAAATACTATGTGTTGGACTTTAAGGAAAGAAATATTAAAGTGTTTAGCAAGGCAGGAGCATATATTGAAACAATAGGCCGAATCGGTAGAGGTAACCATGAATACCTACATATTTCTGACATTAATATTAACAAGTCCAGGAATTCTTTAGATGCCATTGATCCAAGAGGGAAAATAGTTCGCTATGATCTAAGTAGTTCATCGTATTTAGGGGATATCGTCATCCCCTCGAAAGCCTCTGAATTATCTCATTTTACCTGGCTCAATAATGATACCATTATCCTGGCCTCATTTTTTCAAGATTTCAATATAAGAATGTATTCCCCTGAATCCAACATTATTTTTGATAAAATGGTGAGATCAAGTATGGTTGATACTGAGGTTGCTCCATTCTTTTTTAAGTCATCATTTTGGAAGCATAAGGATAGAATCAATTATCTCAATATTTTTGATACAGAGGTGTATTGCTTCAACAACGGTGAGCTGAAAAAGAGATTTGCATTGAATTTTACTTCAAGCCATTTTTCTTATGATGAGATAGGGGAGGTGAAGAAGGAATATGATATTCTTGAGTATTTGCGGGAAAGGCAAAAAGCGTTTCCAATATACAATTGTTATGAAAATGAAGAATATTTTGCTTTCGGAATATACATAAATGCATTACAACAAGTAGAATATTTTGCTTTCGAAAAGTCTTCCCCCAGTGAAATTTTCAGGATAAATTTTGGGAAGTATCCAAACAATGCAGCAGACTACGAAGGTTTTGCTACTGGATTAGAATCGGATCATTTTATAGCTCTAGTTCATTCCCCTGATAAGATTGGTAAAATTTTTCAAGGGGCTATCATACCAGATAAATTTGAGGGATTGATTGATAACGCATTACCAGAGGATAATCCTTTTTTGATCGAGTATACTATATTTTAGGATCTTTAGGTCGATTTCGGTGAGGTCATTGGAAACTGGCGATAAAAACCGATCTAAAGCAAATTTTCAGAGATTTATTACATTAGTGTTACAGATATGACAGATCTTCGAGATCTGTCATATCTCTACATCTTTGATGTCTCGGTTTAGCTGACCATCCCATACTGGGGGTGAGTGTGGAGGCATTGGCGCAGGCAGCGGAGTAGCAGTTGGCCGGATGGTACTGGTTGTGGTAGTGTCGATCCCACGGTGATTCAATGTGCAGAACCAGGAACTTTATTTGGCTGCTGTTATAGATGGGACACAGTAATGGTTATTTTTAGCTCATGCCTTTATACCGGATCACCTACCAATTATTGTTCATTAAGTTGTGGACCATAAAATCAATTGATTTGAAAAATTTTGGACTGATCCTTTGTGTTATGGGTTTCGTACTTTTTACTTTTATAGCCTGTGAAAACACACCTACTCGAGCCAAAGGGGAAGCAATCACTGTTGGCCTGGATAATCCATCACTGCACGACTATTCTGAATTGTTTGAGAGGGTGGAATTAATCCCATTGGACCTCAACCAGAATTCGGCGATTAAATTTCCGAAGAAGGTTATTGAGCATGACGGATATTTTTATATTCTGGATCACGCAGCATTAGAAGTATTTATTTTTTCATCAAGAGGTGAGTTTGTGCGATCTATTCGTAATGTTGGTTATGGTCCTTTAGAATATTATTCTATTGCCGATATAAATATAAATCCATATACAGGTCATCTTGAAATTCTGGATCAGAAAATAGGGAAATTAGTGGTGTATGATCCGAAAATCGATGAATTTGTTGATGCTCTTCTTATCCCTATGCCAGGTAACTTAAGGTCATACCATAACTTTGTACAGCTCAATGCAGATATGATTTTGCTTCACTCAAGGTATGGTGATAACCAACTCCACTGGTATTCCAGAAAGAGTGGGGAAATTGTGCATTCTGACTTTCCCCGACTATTGAATTTCGGGCTTTTCCAATTGGTTACTCTAAAACGAATCGTAGACCAGGTATATTTCTTTCATATCAACGAAAACAGGATTTACTCGATATCAGATACAGGATATACAGTCAACAAATCATTTGATTTCGGAGAAAATGACCTAAGACAGCATATAGGTAAATATCCGCATTTGTTCAAAGGTCAGGACGATAATGGAAAAATAGGAATAGAAGAAATACGGGTCAAAGAAAATCTAGCGTATCCCATTTCCAACTATTTTTTCAACCTGGATGCCCTACAATTCATTTATGCTGAGGATCTTTGGTTATACCAACCATCTAATGAGTATATGTATCCCCTACATCTTTCCCTGGATGGAATACCGTTAATCTGGGAACAGGGGGAATACTGCTATGGTATGATACTCAATGGGGCAAAGTATAAAGAGTCATTGCCTTCCATGGTTCTGACTGAATCAAACAAGAAAGTGCTTGAAAATTGGGAGGAAGGAGATAATACGATCATTGCAAAATTCAAGGTGAAGTAGGGTAGAGCGATAGATATGCCAGATCTTCAAGATCTGGCATATCTTTAGTGTATACCCGGGACGTTTTGGTTTGTCCGGTTCGATGGGTTGGGAAAAATCGTCGATGATGAAGAGAAAAACGCAGACATAGCCGTAGCTACGGCGAGTATTTTCGATGAAGTAAGCCACGATTTTTCCGCCCAGAAACCGGTCAAATTAAATCGGCTTGGGTATAGTCAAATCTATAATTCGGAAATCAAGGAGTATGATCGTGGTGTAGCGTTAGTATCATAATGCACTATTGTGTTAT
>CALGAA010000311.1 GCA_937952445.1 uncultured Bacteroidota bacterium
CGGCGACCACCGAGATCTACACTCTTTCCCTACACGACGCTCTTCCGATCTTCGACCATTGGTTTTTCAGGGTCTTCGGGATCGCGTTCCACTCCGATCCGGTCCAGAAAATCAAAATCCGGTACATACCCCGTCATGGCCAGGACAAAATCGTTTGGAATTTCAATTTGTCCTTCCGGTGTCTGAACAACCACATGATCGGGCTCTATGGCAATGATTTCAGAATTAAAATGCGCCTTGATCGAACCCTCTTTGATTCGATTTTCAATGTTGGGCTTGATCCAGTACTTTACCCGTGGATTGATTTCACTCCCCCGGATGACCATGGTGACCTCAGCTCCCTTGTGGAAAAGCTCCAACGCCACATCGCATGCACTGTTGGCAGCTCCGACGATCAACACACGTTGACCGATGTAGGGATGCACCTCTTTATAATAGTGCCTTACTTTGGGCAAATCCTCACCCGGAACATTCATCAACTTAGGTTTTCCATAAAACCCTGTAGCCACGATTACGTAGGTGCTGCGGTACGTATTCTTCGGGGTGGTGACGGTAAAATGGTCACCCTTTTTATCGATATCGGTCACTTCTTCGTAAAAATGGATATTCAAATCCCAGGATTCCAATACCCGGCGGAAGTACTCCAGCGATTCCCGGCGGGTCGGTTTGTCGGAATGCGAAATAAAAGGAACATTTCCGATCTCTAATAAGGCTGAAGTGGAGAAAAACGTCATATTTGTGGGAAAATGATACAGGGAATTGACCAAGGTTCCTTTTTCGAGAATCAAATAAGACAATCCCTGTTTCTTAGCTTCAATGGCACAGGCCAGGCCAATGGGTCCACCGCCCACAATAATCAAGTCAAATTCTTCCTTTGCAACTGTCATTCTGTACGTTGAAATTTTGAATATCGAATAAAAAATATACAAACCTATAAACTTATAGGTAATTACAATGTTCACCGAGGAACAAAAGAAAAATCACATGGGGAAAGCGCCTGTCATCCTGTTCGTATTTTTGTTGATCGGATTCGCTCAATCCTGCATTGAGGTCACCAATACCTACAATATGGTCGCGCCTGGTACATGGCGGGGTATGCTCGATCTGAGGGATCAGGCTACTCTCCCACCCCACCCGGAACACACCGATCCGGATACCAAATTTGACTTTTCCAAAACCCCAACCGGCGTTATGCCATTTAATTTTGAAGTCGATTACCTAAATCCGGATTCCATGGTGATTTATCTGATCAATGGGAAGGAGAAACAGGAAATCAGTAAGTATAAATTTGAACATAATATTAAAGGTGAAACCGGGCGGCTTACGATTTATTTCCCGATTTATGATACCCGAATCGTCGCAGACGTAGAAGCAGGTGTCATGGAAGGTTATTGGCATGTGGACTACAAACAGAACTATTCCATCCCATTCAAAGCATACCTGGGTCAGCAGTTTCGATTTACGGAGATTCCCGAGCCTCCGGCAGCGGACATCACCGGAAGATGGGCAATGACTTTTAGCAATGACACCCCGGACGAGTACCCTGCAATCGGAGAATTTGAACTCGAGGGAAACAGGCTATACGGAAACATCAATACCGAAACAGGGGATTACCGTTTCGCCGCCGGAGAAGTTGCAGGTGACGATATATTTCTCTCCTCCTTCAACGGCTTGCAAGCCTATTTGTACGAAGGTAAAATCATCAATCAGGACAGCATTCTGGGTGCTTTCTATTCCGGCAATCACTACCGAACCACCTGGGAAGGAATTCGCAATCCGGAAGCGAAGTTACGATCACCGGAATCATTGAACAATGCAACCACCGACCAACCCGTAGCATGGAAGGCCCGCACCATCACAGGAGAAAAAATCGATTTCACCACTGCGCCTTATCAGGATAAAATTAAAATTTTGGAAATCATGGGAAGCTGGTGCCCCAATTGCCATGACGAAGCCCGATTTCTCAAGGAATGGAAAGAAAATAACCCGGATTTTCCGGTCGAGATTGTTTCCCTCTCTTTTGAACGGTACGCCGATTCTACCAGATCCCTGGAGGTTCTCAATGAGTTTTTAAAACGACATGCTATCGATTGGCCGGTGGTATACGGTGGGTCGACGCAGGATGCCCGACAATCCGAACACATCAATTTTATCGATCAACTCAAAGCATATCCCACAATGGTGGTATTCGACAGGAACAACATTGTGCGTTATATTCACACCGGATTTTACGGTCCTGCAACAACAGAATACGAACAATTTAAGAAGGAATTTGACCGCAGAATTCAAAACCTGGTCCAGGGTGAAAGTTCAATCGGAATTATGCATGCAATGCAGTAAATCAGAGTGAAGGTTTTACTTCCTTCCGGCCAAAGGACAACGCGGTCCACTTGCCGATTTTCATCGACTCCAGGCCAAAAAAGCCCGTGTTGATATAGGCCTGATGAACTTCATCGTGATCGGTATCGAGAATACCTGAAATCAGGATTCGCCCTCCCGGATTGAGCCGATGGTAGAAGTCCGAAGCGTGTTCCAGGATGATCCCCCGGGTGACGTTGGCCAGGATAACATCGTATCGGTTCGTTTGGGGGATTTGCTCCAGGTCTCCCTGCCAGGCCGACACCCAATCAGCGTGGTTCAGGCGAATATTTTCCTGCAGATTCTGAAACGCATAGGAATCGATTTCCACTGCATCTACGTGCGCTGCCCCCATTTGAAAAGCCAGGATCGCTAAAACGCCGGAGCCGGAACCAAAATCGAGTACCCTTTGATCCTGGATTTTTTCGGGGATATGGCTCATCAACCGGATCATCATCTTGGTCGTATTGTGATGTCCTGTTCCAAACGCCATTTGTGGACTAATCAGGATTTCATACCGAAATTTTTGGGTCGGTCCGGCATGAAATGGAGCATAGATCCGGCAGAAATCATCGATTTCCACCTCCGGATAGCTCTGCTCCCATTGTTGATTCCAGTTTTCAAAGGGAATGATTTCCAGATCCACGTTGTGCACCAATGGTTCCAGTAGTTCCTTGATCTCCATTTCCATCACCTCGTTCCAGTCCTGCCTGGCCATATAGGCCATCAACGTACTATCCTCTTCTTCAAAGCCGGTAAACGGAAAATCATTCAGCAAGCCCAGAACGACATCGATGTCCTCCACGCTGTGCATCGTCATTTTAATGTAGCTATCCATAAACTTCTTTTCGTGCAGCTTTTAACGTATTCATCAGCAAACTGGTCACGGTCATTTGACCTACCCCACCGGGCACCGGGGTAATATAACTTGCCTTAGCCGCCACATCATCAAAATCCACATCACCGACCAGTTGGTACCCTTTACTGGTCTCAGGTGCAGGTATTCGATTTACCCCCACATCAATGACTACTGCACCTTCTTTGACCATATCGCCGGTTACAAACCGGGGTATTCCGATGGCTGCGATCACGATATCCGCCCGGCGCACTTCGCTCACCAAATCCCGGGTGCGGCTATGGGTCAGGGTGACGGTCGCGTTCCCCCATTTGGACTTCCGTGACAACAAAATACTCATGGGGCTTCCCACGATGTTGCTCCGCCCGATCACGACGACATGCTGGCCTTCCGTCTGAATATTGTACCGTTCCAGCATGGTCAGAATGCCCAGCGGCGTAGCGGGAATAAAACACGGCAGTCCGATGACCATTCGACCCAGATTGGCGGGATGGAACCCATCCACATCTTTGGCGGGATCAATAGCTAAAATGATTTTATTCTCATCGATGTGTTTGGGCAACGGAAGCTGGACGATAAACCCGTCAATATCATCATTTTTATTGAGTTTATCTACGATTTCAAGAAGCTCATGTTCCTGAAGGGATTCGCTTTTCCGAATGAGCGTAGACTCAAACCCCACACGCTCACAACTCTTAATTTTATTGCGGACGTAGGCCTGACTTGCGCCATCATCGCCCACCAAAACAGCAGCTAAATGAGGCGTTTTGCCTCCCTGTTGTATGAATTTCCTGGTTTCCCTCTTAATTTCGGATTTGATTTCCTGAGCTAAAGATCTGCCGTCGATTATTTTCATATAAATGGTTTATTTCTATAGCGGATTTATGATTGAATTTATTTCATAAGACCGATTTTTGACCGGTACGCATTTAAGATATCGATTATGTTCCCGAAGGTAATATAATTTCCAGCTAAAAAGGACTCCACCGACATCCATTTTGCATCCACAATATCCTCCTCAGTTTGCAGGTTTAACTCACCGGGATCGGAAGCCTTCATCTCGTACCAATGAGTCGTTTTGAGGATTCGCTCGCCGGATCTGGGATCGCGATATGTATGTCGGGTTTTCCCCACTTTGGATTGTATGTTCAAATTTTCCAACCCGGTTTCTTCCATCACTTCCCTGACAGCACATTCCTTTTTGGATTCACCTTTTTCCTTTTTACCCTTGGGCAAGTCCCATTTTCCCCGACGATATATGAACAATACTTCACCCGCTTGATTGGTCACAATTCCACCCATCGCGCCAATCTTCCGATACAGCGCGGTAAAATCCGTTTTGAGCCTTTGAAAATCCTCTGCATACAAAGCCATTTTTTGCTTTTTATCGCTTTTTTCCAGTTGATCGATAAAATTGAGCAGGACTGTCACGTTGCCCATGTAAGGGAATACATCATACCCATCCGATCGGAAAGCATCCGCTTCCTCATACTTCAACAGATAGAATGGGTGGTCATTAATGTAGATTTTGTACATTTGATTTTTTTTAATACACACTAGTGCGCCAGGAACTTAATACCTAATACAATTGACGGATTATTTTTACCCATATCGCCATCATCGAACCCCTTACGTAGTTAGTGACTACGAAGGGTTTAGATTTTTTGATGCGACAAAAATAATCTTGTCAATAGCATTACTTACATCGGTCTCAGCGCACTAACATTTAATATACATAAATGAAGCATACAAGTAAAGATATTGCTGAAATTTTATTAGAGCTTCGAGCGGTCAAACTTAGCCCAAAAAATCCATTTACGTGGGCTTCGGGAATACAATCCCCGATTTATTGTGACAACCGGATTACTTTATCTCATCCGGAAGAACGCAATTTCATCGCCCGCTCTTTGCTCACCCTGGTGGAGAACTGGGACAATATCGATGTGATTGCTGGGGTTGCCACCGCAGGAATCCCGTACGCCAGCATTTTAGCCCACATGACCGAGAAGCCTCTGATTTACGTACGGTCGAGTAATAAAAAACACGGGCGTAAAAACGTCATTGAAGGTGCTTATACCACCGGCCAGCGGGTCATTGTCGTCGAAGATTTGATATCAACGGGTGGTAGTTCACTCGAGGCCGTAGCCCAATTGAGGGCGCAGAACCTTGACGTGATGGGCGTGATTGCAATTTTTTCCTACCAACTGGAAGCCGCGGTGAAAAATTTCAGAGAACAAAACATAAACTACAAATCCTTAAGCAATTACACTGACTTGATTCAACAAGCAGTCGAACTGAATTATATTAGCGGCGACGACCTCGCCACGCTTGAAAAATGGAATTCCTCACCACAAAACTGGCAGAATGAATAAGACGATCTGGGATAAAAATTCAAAATCATTTCTACAAAATTACCTGGACAATGCATCGCCCACAGGTCGCGAAGAATCCGGACAAAAAATCTGGCTGGACTATATAAAACCATACGTTGACGATTACGACATCGACCACTATGGCACGGCGTATGGCATCATCAATCCCGGCCAGGAGAAACGAATCGTGATCGAGGCTCATGCCGATGAAATTTCATGGTTCGTCAATTACATTTCGAAAGACGGCTTTTTATATGTCATCCGAAATGGCGGATCCGATAATGAAATAGCACCGGGCAAGAAAGTGATTATCCATACGCCCAAAGGGCCGGTGAAAGGCGTATTTGGTTGGCCCGCCATCCATACCCGTAAATCCAAAACGACGACCAAACCCGATATTGAAAAGTTGTTTATTGATGTAGGTGCTAAGGACAAGAAAGAGGTGGAAAAAATGGGAGTTCACGTGGGATGTATCGTGACCTACCCTGAAAAACTGGACTTGCACAACGATAAATATTATGTTGGTCGGGCGCTGGATAATCGGATGGGGGGATTTTGCATCGCGCAGGTGGCCCGGCTCCTTTCTGAGAATCAAATTCAACTCCCCTATTCCCTATACATTGTCAATGCTGTACAGGAAGAAGTGGGATTGAGAGGAGCTCAGATGATAGCCCACCGCATCAAGCCTACAGCTGCGATCATCACAGATGTGACCCATGATACGTCCACACCTCATATGGATGCCAAAAAACACGGCGATGTTAAATGCGGCAGCGGACCAACGGTCACATACGGGCCAGCCGTTCATTATCATTTGATCGATCTGATCA
>CALGAA010000312.1 GCA_937952445.1 uncultured Bacteroidota bacterium
GCTATGAAGTCGGGCCCTACGACGAAGAAGTTCGTATGGACCGATCCCTTGATTTCATAAGGGATCGGTAAGCCCGGCTTCAATGCATTTTCTGTTTCATTTGATCAGAATGTCATTTTTATGGTGATTTGATTTACTGCGCACATCGAGGGATTGCCGAGCCAGGCTTATGGCTATGAAGTCGGGCCCTACGACGAAGAAGTTCGTATGGACCGATCCCTTGATTTAATCAGGGATCGGTAAGCCCGGCTTCTATGCATTTTCAGATTTTTTCGATCAGAATGTAATTTTTATAGAGATTTGATTTACAACCCATATCGAGGGATTGCCGAGCCCGGATTTTGACTATGAAGTCGGGGCTTACGACGAAGAAACTCGTGTGGACCGATCCCTTGATTTAATTCGGAATTTGGAATTCCAAACTATTTTTTCACGCGGATAAAACCACCATCAATGGGGTAATCCGTTCCGGTAATAAAGCCGGCTTTTTCACTGCAGAGGTACAGCGCCAGATCCGCCACCTCCTCAGGCCTGGCCATCCGCCCAATCGGTTGGGTCTTTGACAATACCTCATACATTTCATCCTCCCTCCCCGGATAATTTTTCTGAAGATAACCATCGACAAAAGGGGTATGAACCCGTGCTGGTGAAATCGAATTACACCTGATCCCATGGTCGATGTAGTCCCGGGCCACCTGATAGGTCATGGTCAACACGGCTCCTTTACTCGCGCTGTATGCAAACCGGTCAGCCAGTCCCAGGGAAGCCGCAATCGACGCCATATTGAGAATGGTCCCGCTTTTCTGCTCGACCATATGAGGTAATACACAATGGAGACAATTGTATACACCCCGGATATTTACCTGATACACCCGGTCCATGTCTTCCTCCGTCGTCGAAATCGCCGTACCGATATGCGATATTCCCGCGTTGTTGATCAGTACGTCTATCCGCCCAGATCGATCGATGATCTCCGTGATGCATTCCCGGACGCTTTGCTGTTTGGACACGTCACATTTCAAACAAATCACCCGATCTTCGAGCCCCGCTTCTCCGATCATCTGATTCGTGGAATCATCGTTCAATTCCAGGACATACACCTGCCCTTCCTTCTCCGCAAAACCAAGCGTCAATGCCCAACCAATTCCACTTCCTCCACCGGTAATGACAATTATTTTATCCGTATAATCCATGTACTGATATTTCCTTTCTTTCTATAAACTTACGCCACGTTTCCACGGGATGAAGTCGTCCTGGTGGAGTACCTCTGCCCTGGTTCTTTGCTCCCCACTGGCCACTCGCACCACCAATTTCAACAACTCTGTGGCTGCTTCTTCCAGGGATTTTGTGCCATCGATAATGTCACCGCTGTTGAAGTCGATTATATCCGGCATATTATTCGCCAGGCGGGAGTTGGAAGAAATTTTTATGGTCGGTGAAATGGGATTGCCCGTCGGTGTTCCAAGCCCCGTGGTAAACAACAACACATTGGCTCCGCTTCCGGCCATCGCAGTGGTCGATTCGACATCATTACCCGGTGTACAAAGCAATGTCAGCCCTTTTTCTTTTATCTGCTGAGTATAATCCAATACGTCGGTGATCGGGGAACTTCCGCCTTTTCGGGCTGCGCCCAGTGATTTAATCGCATCGGTGATCAAACCATCGCGGATATTTCCCGGTGATGGATTCATATCAAATCCGCTACCAGCCGCTTCCGCACTGGCATTATAAGATTTCATCAGATAGGTGAATTTATCAGCTAAATTCTCGGACACCATTCGATTGACCAAATTCTGCTCTGCTCCGAATAATTCCGGAAATTCGGACAAGATGACCTTTCCTCCCAAAACAGCCATATAATCAGACACCCGACCGACCGTTGGATTTGCTGAAATTCCGGAAAACCCATCACTTCCACCGCACTCCATACCCAGGACGAGCTGGGATAAAGGGGCGGGTTTCCGCTGCAGTTTATTCGCCTCACGAAGACCTTCAATGGTTTTCTGTATAACCTTCTTGATCAATTCATCGACGGAGTGGAAAGATTGTTGTTCAAAAACCAACAGAGGTTTATCAAAATTGGGATTAATTTCATGAAGAAGATCCATGAACAATTTCACCTGCAAATGCTGACAACCAAGACTCATCACCGTCACGCCCGCTACGTTGGGGTGATTAGCGTATCCAGCCAATAATTTACCCAACATAATGCTGTCGTCCGGTGTGCCACCACATCCACCTTCGTGAGTCAAAAATTTGATCCCGTCGATATTTTCAAAAACACGCTCCCGTCGAACACCATTCGAACCATTGGATTCGACATTGATGAGTTCACGGACAAAACTTTTGTAATCGTTTTCGTGACCATAACCGAGCTCAGAAAGCATCGCCTCCCGAATCAATTTGAGGTTGTTGTTCTCGCAAAAAACCATAGGAATAAACAACCAGTAATTTCTGGTTCCCACCCGACCATCCGGTCTGTGGTATCCTTGAAATGTCAAATGCTCAAATTTGCTGACATCTGGTGGATTCCAGGTAACCTCGTCTACCGTGCGTTGATAATTTTCATTACTCGCATGCCGCAAATTCTCGGTTGTCAACAAACCACCCTTCGGCACGGCCTCCGTGGTTTTCCCTACCAGCACACCATACATGACTACCTCATCACCTTTACCCAAATCCTTCGTGGTAAATTTATGTTTGGGGGGAACATGGTTTTTTAAAATTACTTCCCCTCCATTAAAGGGTATAGTCATACCAGCTGGCAATTTTTCCAAAGCGACTAAGACGTTATCTCGAGGATCGATCTGTAGCACTTTGCTTTTTTCTTTAATCTTCACTTTAACATTTTTTGATATTTTAAATGCGCCGGTATGATAAAAAAATATATACAATATTGAATTTTCGTTTTAATGGTACGCCCGATCGAGGTGTGTATATCCTCCATCCACGTATATTACTTGCCCGGTCGTATGGCCGGAGACTTTGTTCGAAAGCAAAAATACAGTCATATTTGCAATTTCCTTAGCCGTAGTAAATCTTTTTTCGAATGGAATTCTGGAAACGATTTCACTTTTCTTTTCTTCGGGGTTGGGAAGACTATTGATCCAACGATCATACAGGGGTGTCCACACTTCTGCGGGGATCACACAATTGACCCGAATGCTATCCCGGGCCAGATCCAGCGCCCATTCCCTTGTCAGGGCATTGATCGCCCCCTTTGATGCAGCGTAACCCGACGTGTTTCCCTGTCCGGTAACCGCCACTTTTGACCCGATATTAACTACGCTTCCTTTGACTGATTGTAAAGCTGGTAAAGCTTTTTGCATCAACGAATACACGTGAACCACGTTTCGGTGATAACTCGCTAAAAACTCTTCCACACTCCCCGTCCTAAGACCAATGCTATCATTCACACCGGCATTGTTCACCAGGCCATCTATCCGATTGTATTTATCAACAACGTACTCAATCAACTGTTCACGCCGATCCTCATCCGTCAATTCGATTTGAAAAAATTCAGCCCGACCACCACGACTTTTCAATTCCTCCACCTTGAGATTCCCATCCCGGGAATTCCGTCCTGCGATGATAACGGTTGCACCCTCTTCCACCAAAACATCGGAAATCGATCCCCCGATACCTTTCGAGCCACCCGTTACGATAACTATTTTCTCTTGAAGTCCTAAATCCATAACTCAATATAGCTTTCTTAAGTCATTCAATGCATTAATTTTCCGTTTCGGGCAGATAAAATTGACGGGCAGTTCCTCCCATCACTGCTTTCTGATCCTCTACATCCCATGACGAAATATAATCCCTGATGGCCGAAATCACCCGTTCATAGGTCCCGGCCACATTGAGAACCGGCCAGTCAGATCCGTACATCAACCTGTTCGGGCCAAAAATTTGAGCAGTAGCATCGAGATACGGCCGCAGATCATCCGGCGTCCAGGTTTCCCAATTGGCTTCGGTAATCATTCCTGACCACTTGCATCGTACCCCGGGGTATTTTCCAATTTCACGCATGACCAACTCCCAGCCCTTGTAGTACCCCGCTTTGATATAGGGCTTGGCCAGATGATCGATCACGATGGGAGCCGTCGGAAATTGACTGACCAACTCCAGAGCCGCAGGCAACTGGTGGGGGTAAATCAACAAATCATAGGTGTATCCCCGTTCGAAGATGAGTTCCAACCCCCTTCGGAATTCAGGTTGAAGTATAAAAAGAGGATCCGGTTCACCCTGAACGATGTGCCGGAATCCCACCAACTTCCTGTGATGCTCCCAGGTATCCAATTGGTCCGCCAAATGTTCGTCCCGCAAATCCACCCAGCCTACTACGCCATATATAAATGTGTGTTTATCAGCAAGATCCAGAAGAAATTGGGTTTCATCCAGGGTTTGATCCACCTGTACCGTGATCGTCCCGTCTACCCCATTTTTTTCAAGAATAGGCTGGAGATGTTCAGGCAAAAAATCAGTTTGGATTGCACCCATCGAATCGTCAATCCATTCATGGGCCTCCGGGCTATAATTCCAAAAATGCTGGTGAGAATCGATAACTTCCAAATCTACTTCGTTTAATCAAATTGTGTTGAATCGAAAATTTCTTTTGCCAATACCCATTTTTGCCCCGGCTGACTACCCGGTATTGCCTGCTGATATTTCCACATCAATTCCTCCCACTGTTGCACGGTTTCATTGGCGTTGTTGATCCTGGCCTGACGTTCAAATGTGAATTCATCGTTGACTTCCATGATCATCGCCATCCGGTTTCCAAATCGATAGATCTTCATGGATTCGACCCCAGCCTCCCCCATACTGCGGATGACTTCGGGCCACACTTTTTGATGATAGTCTTCGTACTCCCGGATCAATTCCGGATCATCGACCAAATCGAGTAACAGGCAATACCTTTTCATACGATGAAAATTTAAGCTTTCTGGTATGCTTTCACCGATTGCTTACTCACACCCAATCCGTCTACACCCAGCTCCATTACATCTCCGGGTTTGAGGTAGGTCGGCGGGTTCATCCCCAGACCTACTCCCGCGGGCGTTCCGGTAGAGATAATATCCCCGGGCTCCAGAGTCATAAACTGGCTGAGGTAATGAATCAAAAAGGGTATTTTAAAAATTAAATTCGAAGAGTTCCCGTCCTGGACCTTTTTACCATTGAGCGACAACCACATTCCCAGGTTGTTGACATCGCTGATTTCATCCGGTGTGGCGATCCACGGACCAACCGGTGCGAACGTATCGCAGCTTTTTCCTTTCACCCACTGGCCCCCTCGCTCGATTTGGAATTCCCGCTCGCTTACATCGTTGTGCAGCACATAACCCGCCACATGTTTCATCGCGTCGCTTTCTTCCACGTAGGAAGCTTTCCGTCCAATCACAACCGCCAATTCAACTTCCCAATCTGTTTTTGTACTCCCTTTTGGAATTATCACGTCGTCATACGGACCGGTCAGTGAACTCGTCGCTTTAAAAAATATAACCGGCTCTTTGGGCTTTTCCATACCCGACTCTGCAGCATGGTCGGCAAAATTGAGACCAATACACACAATTTTACCCGGACGGGCTAATGGAATTCCCCACCGGACATCCTCATCGACTTCCGTAAGCGCTGCGCCATCAATTTGACTGCGAAGCTGCTGAATTCCTCCTCCTCCAAAAAATGCCGCGTCGTATTCGTTTACCAAATGACTGACGTCGTACCGCTTATCATTGATGACTACACCGGGTTTTTCCTCCCCAGGATTTCCAAAACGCACTAATTTCATGTTTACTTTCTTATAATTTTTGAATAGACTGCTAAATAATTAAAATATTTGGTGATTCCCACAAATATCAAGTAATCTTCCTCAAAAATAATAGGTTTAGCCATTCCCCGGTCCTTTTATATGATCAGGGTCGAAGTTGTAGGGTAAAAAGTCCCAAACGAGGGGAAAAAATAGCTGGTTGCTACTCCAATGATCTTCACAGCATATACCTAACTAGCCGGAAGGGTTCCCCCAGTTTTTTTTACCGGCTCTGCAGAGCGTAGTTGAAAAGTTGTTCCGCCTCATCGCGGGTATAAATTCCGAGCATTCCCTGCTGAATCACGATTTCCTTCCCTCCTTTCACGGTAATGTATCGAAACCCATAATTGGTGATCGTTGAATCGAGCTGGAAAGCGTACAAAAAACCATCCGATTCTTCCCGGACAAATTCCTTAAATTGGGGGTGGTTTTTGATTTCAGATTTGTATTCTTTGATCGCGTTGGCTTTATTCGAATAGGCCGGGGAGGCAAATATCTGGATCCGGTAACCATCTGGACCAGTCAGGATTACATCCCGAAGGGCGCCGATGTCGGAAGATTTTATTTCCACACTATCAGGAGCCTGGATTTCAATGGGAACACCGTATGAAAGAAGATCTGTATAGGACAGGGATTGCTCCGAAGAATTGCAAGCGACCAAAAAAATTAACAAACAACAAAATGAAAATATTATAGGTCTCATTGATTTTATTTAGTTAGTTTGCAAAGATCACAAAAATATCTCAGACTTCTATGCTTATTGAAGTAGCCGCCAATTCTTATGAATCCGCCAAAATTGCCAGCCAGGCGGGAGCAGACCGGATCGAACTTTGCTCCAATTTGGAAATTGGGGGAACCACGCCCAGTCCGGGTCAACTCCGGTGCGTGAAAAAGAATTTAACCATTCCGGTTCATGCTTTAATACGTCCCCGGGGAGGTGATTTTGTATACAGCCCTTCTGAATTGGAGGAAATGATCGAATCGATCGAGTATTGCCGGTCGATCGGGGTGGAGGGTGTCGTATTTGGGATTCTCACTCCGGAGGGCGCCGTAGATGCCGATAATACAAAACTATTGCTTGCGCATACCGAAGGGATGGACACGACCTTTCACCGGGCATTTGATATGGTCACCCATCAGGACCGCGCACTGGAAACCATCATTGACCTGGGATTTAACCGGATCCTGACCTCCGGCGGACAACAATCCACCCCGGAAGGTATAAAACAAATTGCAGCACTGGTCGAACAGGCGGACGATAGATTGACCATTATGCCAGGGGGTGGAATCAACGAAAACAACATCGAGGCCGTGATTCGATTTACCGGCGCGCGGGAATTTCATTTATCCGGCAAAGTGGTGATTAAATCCCCTGTCGAATATCGAAACAAAGCCCTCGAGCTCGTGAATCCTGATCATATTCATCCCTACAATTACCAACAAAGCAGCTACGATAAAATTAAAAGGGTGATGGAAAAGGTAGGGAAGTAGTCATCAAAAGTCTGTGATCAATGTCAGGTTTCGGGTCTTTAGCCCCGGTTGTTTTGGAGCCTTCCCCCGGCAGTTGTAGAAATCCGGAATTGCAGAGTGCCTGCCTTGAAAAAAGAAGTACATCTCCCCTATGCCCACTACTTTTCGTTGCTGAAACAGCAGGAAGCCCGCTGTGGCGGGAGGTGGTACCATACGGCCTTCTTCTCGTAGGAATTAATTCCTTATGATTTAATCACGCACCCCATCACCCGGGTTTCGGTCGGCGACGGATCCGAATTATTTTCCAGGGCCCGGATGGCGTTCTCCAAATATTTCTCAGATACATTCTGGCTTCCGACCGCGCTGTCATCAATAGCTCCCCGGTACCGAACCTTGCGTTGACCGTCCAGGAGAAACACCTCCGGTGTTTTGCTCGCCCCGAATCGATTGTACACCCCATCGGCATCGATCAAATACGTACCCCCAAAACGGCTTTCAGCCACCCACTTCTGTAGCTCCGTCACGGAATCCTCAGGTTTTAAAAGGGGATCACTCGGATTGATCAACACCACGGGATACCCCATGTCCCCATAAACATCCTGCAACTCGACGATCCTCTCATCGTACAACTTGGCGAATGGACAACTATTACTGGTAAATATGATGATCGTCCCGGCAGCCCCGGCTACATTTGACAACGATATACTTTGACCACTGAGATTCTGAAGGGTGAAATTTTCCACCGTATCCCCGATGGAATACGTCGAATCCTGTGTCTTGTTCAACCCCAGGAAGCCCCCGATCGCCGTAGCTACAAGCACGGCCAGTCCAACCAATCCATACACCAATGATTTCATAATTCAACTATTTACCTGTTGAAGTCAATACGGAATACTGGTAGTTATTATTTTCAAGCTCTTCCAGAAAATCGTTGTCAATTCTAACCCCGCCATTCCCCGATCGCAGCCCAATCTGAATTTCCTTATCCGCCAAATCAAAAACGGTGAGACGTATCTTTTGTTGCCCATGATGCGCCTCCATCATACGTTTGAGGCCCGAAATATATTCCTCATCAATATCCAAAACGGGGACGTACAATTGCACGGATTCAATGGAATTTCCGGCGATTTCCCTGAGCAGATTCACTGCATCTACCGAATGTCGAAGCTCGCCGTTCCGCCCCATCGTAAAAGAGACGATAAGATGTAGGAAATTTCCGCTTTCGATCAAGCCCTGGTTGTTTAGAAAATTTTTCCCACTAATGAAGAATTCATAACTACCGCTGTAGTCCTGAAGCGTAAAGACCCCGTATTCCAATCCCCTTTTACTGACCCCCGTCCGGCTGTTGGTCACGAGTCCCCCCACGCGGAAGCGGCGACCATTTTGTTGGTACTCCTCCATGGTTTTCAGATCGCAATCCGTCAACTCTTTCAACAAATGACGGACCTGGTCGAGCGGATGCCCACTGGCGTATATCCCTACAATTTCTTTCTCCCGCTCCAGTTCATACATTTTCTGCCACGGTTCTCCTTCAGGTGGCACCGGCGGTTCCAGCGTCACGGTGGATTCAAATCCGAACAGCGAATTCTGCATCGATTCTTTTGCTTCCCGGTACATATTTCCGTATCGAACCAAATGCTCGATGAAGGTTTCGTATTTATCGGAAGGCTCAAAATATGCCGATCGACCGATTTCAAAACAATCCATAGCACCGCTCAAAACGAGGTTTTCAATGCTTTTTTTATTGATCGCCCGAAGGTTGATCCGTTTGATAAAATCGTCCAGCGATTCGTAAGGACCATTCGCTTCCCTCTCTTCGATCAATGCCTTTGCCGCGGCTTCCCCAAACCCTTTCAGACCAAACAATCCGATGCGAATGTTTCTTTCGTCATCGACCGTAAAATTGAGGTCGCTCTTATTGACATCGGGTCCCAGGACTTTGATTCCCATCGCCTTGGCCTCACGCAAAAAGAACTCGAGCTTAGCGATATCCGATGAATTGTGCATCAGCACCGCGGCCATAAATTCCTCGGGATAGTGAGCCTTTAGATAAGCCGTTTGAAATGCCACGATAGCGTAACAGGTCGAGTGGGATTTGTTGAACGCATACGAGGCAAAAGCTTCCCAATCCCTCCATATCTTTTGAAGGATTTTCGGATCATGCCCCCGGGCGGTGCCGCCTTCCAAAAATTTCGGATAGAGGGCATCGATGATCTTTTTCTTCTTTTTCCCCATCCCTTTCCGCAAAACGTCAGCCTCACCCTTGGTAAATCCAGCCAGTTTTTGGGACAAAAGCATAACCTGCTCCTGGTAGACCGTAATGCCATAAGTACTGGCCAGGTGCTCCTTCATATCCTCCAGGTCATACGTGATCTCCTCCCGACCGTGTCGGCGTTCGATAAAGGTGGGGATGTACTGCATCGGACCCGGTCGGTACAATGCGTTCATGGCGATGAGATCTTCAAAATTATTGGGTGCGAGGAGCTTAAGGTTCTTCTGCATCCCGGCAGACTCGTACTGGAAAATTCCAACCGTTCGCCCTTTTTGGAAAATCCGTTCATAGGTCAGCGGGTCGTCTAACGGTATTTCGTCCGGATCGATTTTAATCCCCCTGTTCTTCTCAATAATCCGGATCGCATCCTTAATAATGGATAAGGTCTTTAAACCAAGAAAATCCATTTTCAGCAAGCCGGCCTCCTCCACCACAGAGTTGTCAAATTGGGTAACCAGGAGATCCGAATCCTTGGCTGTCGTAATGGGAATAATCTTCCGTATATCGTCCGGGGTAATAATGATCCCGCAGGCATGAATGCCCGTATTGCGCACAGATCCCTCCAGATTTCGGGCCGTGCGCAACATTTCACCGACGATGCTATTCTCCTCCGCTAATTCGCGGATCGGCTTCGTTTTGGCAAGATCATCTGCATTGAGGTGTGCCAACAACTGACTATCCAGACCGCCCGGATTCAATACGTTATCCAGATTGGCCTTTGGATGACTGGGGTACATTTTGGAAATCCGGTTGACTTCGTGCAGGGGAACATCCAGGACCCGCCCCACGTCCCGGATGGACATTTTAGCCGCCATCGAGCCGTAGGTGATGATTTGAGCTACCTGATGTTTTCCGTATTTTTCGACCACATAGTCGATCACTTTACTCCGCCCTTCGTCGTCAAAATCAATATCGATATCGGGCATCGAAACGCGCTCAGGATTTAAAAAGCGCTCAAAAAGCAAGTCGTAGGCGATGGGGTCGACATTGGTGATACCCAGACAGTAGGCCACCGCTGACCCGGCCGCTGATCCCCTGCCCGGCCCTACCGCCACATCCATCTTTCGGGCGATGGAGGTAAAATCCTGAACGATCAGGAAGTACCCTGCATATCCGCTTTCATTGATGACACTCAATTCAAAATCCAGTCTTTCCCGGACCACTTCATTCATCTCCTTGTATCTCCTCCGTGCTCCCTCATAGGTTAGGTGCCGGAGGTAGTCTTCCTGCGAATTGAACTCTGAAGGCACGGGGAAGGCGGGCAATAACACATCCCGCTTGAGATGGAGCGTATCGATTTTATCGTATATCTCGATCGTATTATCCAGCGATTCCGGGAGATCCTGGAAAAGCGCATTCATCTCTGCTTTGGTCTTAAAGTAAAAATCAGAGCTGGGAAACCTGAAGCGCTGTTCTTCTTCCACCTTATTGCCCGTATTGATGCACAACAATATATCGTGGGCCTTCCAATCGTCCCGTTCCAAATAATGTGAGTCGTTGGTTGCGATCAGTTTGACATTGTGCTTCCGGGCAAATCGGATCAGGGTTTGATTGACGTCTTCCTGGCTTTTGCCTGTCCCGTCAATATTTTCCAACCCCTGGTGTCGCTGAAGTTCAATATAATAATCCTCCCCAAACAAATCGAGCCACCATTTCAATTTGGCTTCAGCTTCCTCTTCTGTACCAAAAAGAATAGTTTGCGGTATTTCCGCACCGATACAACAACTCGTGGCTATGATTCCTTCGTGGTATTTTTCCAATAACTCTTTGTCGATTCGGGGAAAGTCGTTGTACAATCCCTCGGTAAACCCCAGGCTACACAACATGGACAAGTTTTGATAACCCTGCTGGTTTTTCGCCAACAACAACTGATGGTGGCGTACATCCCTCTCCCCCCTTTTTCGCGAAAATGATTGCTTGTGACGGTCTTCGACCATATAAAATTCGCAACCCACCATGGGTTTCAAATTCCTTTTCTCCGCCTCTGCCACAAATTTGAAGGCGCCAAACATATTGCCGTGATCGGTGAGTGCAACACCTTTCTGACCATCTGCCACGGCCTTGTCCATCATCAATTCGATTTTGGATGCACCGTCCAGAAGTGAATATTGGGTGTGACAATGAAGATGTAGAAAATCAGGCATGGATCAGATCTTTTATCGTAAAACTCAAATATAGAACTTTTACGATATGAACCACAAGAAAGAGATTTATGTTTTCAAAACTTGAACAAAGGTTTCCGACTCTGACATTTACCGTTCCACCCCATTGAGATCGTAAACCAAATACTCTGTCAAGGCCTGAAATACCGGAATCATAGCCGTATAATCAGCAGCTAATTTTTTAGGAGCTTCCTGATGAAATAAGGTTTCGGGTGGATAACTCCGGTGCAAAAGGAATTGTTTTTTCCGCAGAAGATCGATTTGAGGATGATCACGGTCGATACCCCTGGGTGCCGTTTTGAGCTCTTCACCGGACAATCCACCGAACCGTTCTGAGATTTCCTTATGGTTTAGAGCTTTTCGAAACGGATCCGGATCGTTGGCGATTCCCTCCCGGATAAAACCCAGATCATCTCTGTTGGGGTTCCAAAAACCACCAGCCACCATAGCTTCCCTGGCTGATATTTGAAGGTAAAATCCACCCCTTCGGTATTTGCCTTTCCGGGTAAAATGCGCAGCAAAGTGGGTTTTGTAAGGGGTTTTATCAGCTGTAAATCGTAAATCCCGGTATATCCGGTAAATCTTGGTCTTTTCGATTTCGTCCGTTTTCAACAGTTCTTTTCGAACATCTTGAACAAAATTTTTAAAATCCTTGAGACTCTCTTCGTACCACGACCGGTTGTCATTAAACCATTCCCGGTCATTATTCACAGCCAGTTGGGCCAAAAATTGTATGGTATGTTGATCGATCATTTGATTTGGTTTATATTCCGGCACGTCGGTTAATAGTCCCGGTGCCGTTCCCAATAGTTTTGGTCTTCAATTTCCCCGATAATAGCGAGATAATTTTGATAGCGTAAATCGGAAATAACTCCATCCTCTACAGCATTTTTCACCGCGCAGCCCGGTTCGTTTCGATGGGTACAGTTGTAAAAACGGCACTGATCGGAATATTCAAAAAACTCCCGAAAATTGTGTGCAACATCTTGCACTTCCATATTATTAAAGGATAAAGATTTAATGCCGGGGGTGTCGATGATTTCGATATCATCCTTTAGAAAATACATTTCGGCAAAGGTAGTCGTATGCTGGCCCTTGCCTGAGTATTCAGACAACTCACCTTCTGTCAATTTCAGATTCGGATCCAGCGCATTGAGTACAGAGCTTTTCCCTACCCCCGATTGTCCGCTAACCAAAGTTCTTTTACCTGTAAGTTTTTGTCGGAGCACATCAATATTTTCTCCTGTCCGCGCAGATATCCCCAGAGTTGTATAGCCTATGCCTTCGTAGATGGATTTGAAATGATCCAGGCTAGTGAAATTCCCAGGTGTATAAATATCGATTTTATTGAAAGCCAGGATACAGGGGATATCGTGGGTCTCTGTCATCAACAAATACCGATCGATAAAACTGGGTTTGAGTTCGGGTTCTTTTAACGTAACGAGCAACAAGGCCTGATCCAGGTTGGCTGCCATCAGGTGCATACTGTGCTTACGCCGGGGACTTTGCCGGAGCACATAATTGTCGCGGTCAAGGATTTTGCGGATAATACCGGTTTGTTCTTCGGATTCTTCCATCTCGATCATCACCCTGTCCCCCACGGCCACGGGGTTGGTTAATTTGAGTTTGCCCATCCGAAATCGGCCAACGATGCGGCATGGGTAGGTCGAGTCACCCACTCTGACCATATACCAGCTACCGGTAGATTTAACAACTACACCTTCTTGCATCGTGTCATGAAAATTGGATGATGGTATTGAATTTATCGATCGCAGTAGAAATTTCGATGAGTTGGGACGGGTCCTTTTCCACCGCATTCCCCACCACCAGGATATCAGCCCCGGCTTCACACATCGAGTGAGCTTGTTCTCCGGTCCGGATACCACCACCGACGATCAGCGGGATATCCGTTTCTTTTTTGACCTGCCGGATCATTTCCTCGCTGACGGATTCCCGGGCCCCGCTGCCTGAATCCAGATATATCACACGAAGACCCAATAATTCTCCGGCGCTGGCTGTACAACTTGCAATATCTGGTTTATCCCGTGGTACAGGCATCGTCTGACTCATATAGGACACGGTGGTAGGCTGGCCGCCATCGACCAGGATGTACCCCGTCGGAATAATCTCCAGGTTACTTCTTTTGAGGTGGGGAGCAGCGGTCACATGACGACCGATCAGCAGTTCCGGATTGCGGCCGGAAATCAGGGAGAGGAGGAGAATTCCATCAGCTTTGGAATTGATCTGAAAAATATCACCCGGAAAAAGGATGCTGGGCATATGGAAGTGATCTTTGATGTAATCCAGACAATAGTCCAGATTATCTTCTTTCAGCAAGCTTCCTCCGACAAAAATGTAATCTATGGAACAACGACTTACCCATTTTGTCAATTCCTCAAGATGCACCTTATCGGTGTTATCCGGATCGATCAACAATGCCAAACATTTCTTTCTCTGACGGTGGGCAGCATAAAAACTGTCGTAAATCATAGAATCGTTTTTCCAAAGATATAGAAATTCTATTAAAGCTGTGAAAAGCCATAGGAATCCAAAAATCCTGCCGACATTAGTTTTTCACAATCCGATTCTGATGAGGTTTTAAAACAACTTTGCTATTGATAACCACTAACGATCTCATCGTTTTAAAAACCCAACTTTTTCTCAAGTTATTGTCCAGACAATTTTTATGGTGAAGAAGATGCAAGGCCTTAAATGTCTTAATAACAGCTACCATTCTGTTTTCTGGAATTCTCAACCAAATACCTAGGTTCGAAAAGTCGCAAGGTGAGATTGGAAGTACATCCATTGTAATAGATGTCTTGTGAGATGGAATAGATGATGTAGTACTGAGTAGATTTTATCCATCCATTTCTTATTTCTTAGACAAAAAAAGCCCCAA
>CALGAA010000313.1 GCA_937952445.1 uncultured Bacteroidota bacterium
TCACCCCTGTGGCCAGCGTCGAGGGCTGCTCCATTTAATTTGAAAATCGAAAAGAAATTCTCGACCAAATTCAAAACGACTTTCGGGGCCCTATTCCGGAATTGTGCAAACCAATTCATGCCTTAAAAGCTTGATTCCCAAATCGACTAAAAATCATTTTGCGGTAGATAGGAATCCCTGTTTAGAAGCTGTTCTGAAATTCAGAAATTAACTCCCTGAAGTAAAGACTTACGGTGAGTCCTGTCATCACCTACTCCACTGTCATTTTAGGAAACCCTCATTCAGACCCTGCACGATGGATCAGTTCTTTTTCTTTCCGGGATAGATTGCCAAAGACCAGGTCATACGAATCACGGATCCAATCAAAATATTGCTGATTGCTGATAAGGGGACTAATCATGATGCTATTCCAGTGGCGTTTATTCATATGATAGCCAGGTTTCACCTCCGGGTACCTCGCTCTCAATTCGATGGCCTTTTCCGGATCGCATTTGAGATTGATCGATTCAAATAAATCAATATCAGTCAACGCAAACATTTTACTTCCCACCTTATACACCAGCGTGTTGGGTCCAAAAGGTAAAGATTCTGATGTCCCGGGGAGGGATAAACAGAAATCCCGAAATAGTTCAATATCCATATTTCGCCATCTTTCGTTTAACCATGAAATTAGGAATTTATGACCAAAAATGATCCATCATCTCCATTTAAAACATATAAGTTCACCTAATAATCAGTTCCAAAAAGCATCCCTAATCGAATTTCCAGTATTCCCGGAATTGAAAAAGATAAACCTCCGCCCGTTGAGGGAACAGATGATCCTATTCCAGGGGTGGCCATAGTGGCTTTGTGTAAGGATTCCGAAGATGAAGATTTGGCAATAATGAATCCGTCCCTTTTGTAGTAACCGGAGCCCTTGTCTACTTTTTTGATACCTCCCCTCCATTTTGATTCTAAAACCTTATTTAAACGAAGTCTTATTAAACATTTCTATGTATTTTTGTCTCGCAATAACTACACTACATGAAAGGACCCGATCTGTTATCGTCCCCTCCTCAGGATCCAGACCAGCTATTTTATCGACTTGCGATCGCGACGCATCCAATGTCCTCTTGTGGTAAGAAGAAAAAATGCTGCAAAAAATTCAAGAAGTCGGGAAAGCGCTGTGGGAAATGCCCTGGTCGGAAGAAAAAAATATAAACATTCAAGGTTTCCTGCTTCCGGTGGTAGCCGAAGAATTTTTCCCCTTTAATAAAAGAAATACCCCACCCCAAATCGCACGAAAATATGTTGAGTATCGATCTTTTCCTCAAACTCAAACATTCGCCCATCGATGAAGTTTTTACCAAAACCTCCGAATTGGCCTGCTACTGAAAGTTCAAATACCATTTCCGGAATTAAATGATATTTCAACCCGGCACCGACTTCCACAGCAAATCCCTTAGCCACCAATTTTGCATCATCGGCGATGAGGACCCCTTGGTCTTCCAGGAAAATCCTTGCGAGTTTAAAATTTTGAAATACGCCTCCGGCGTTGATAAAAGGTCTCATTCGTGAAGTAGATCCGCCAAAATTATATTGGCCACCCAGACGGTACAATGCCGTTTTATAATCTTCCCATTCTTTGTCCTGGTTAAAATTCACTCCCCCGTAACTGACGTATGCACTCAGCATATTGTTGAATCCATAACGAAGTTCGATCCCAAAACCCATTCCCGCCGGATCATCCTTCGCAATATCGTCTAAAAAATGAGAATTGCTGTTCCAGTTGGCATATACGCCGTAGGAATGAACCGAGACTCCCTCTGAAATGGATTGAAGGGTTTGTCCGTTCACCTTCCCCAAACTCAGACTCCAGATCAATATAATCAGAGAAATTCCGTGGTATTTCATTGCATTACTTTTAGGTTAATTGTTTCTGGTAGGATTTCGACCTTTTCAAATTCTGTTCCGGACTTGAAAACGATCTCCCCTCGCCGCCGTTCGACAACATCAGGGTAACTCAGCGATAACCATTGCCCATCGACCGTTTCCAGAGATTGCATTCGGACTCCGAGTGAGGCACGGCCGCCATGCAAAGAGGGCTTCGCGTCAATAATAAGTGCTTTGACTATAGCCCCTTGATCAGCCATCTGATACCCGCTGACTACCAGTGGATTTGACAATTCCAGATAGATCACTTCCCCTTCAGAAACTTCATTGGAGGAAATATCACGGGTTAACCGCACCGTAATTTCACTGGAAGAAACATGGATTTCTTCCATCCGATAATTTGGTTCTTCCTCTTCCGCATTTTCTTCCTTCTGCCCGCCATTCGCTGGTTCAGTTAATCCGGTCGGAGGAGTCGATTTGGAGTGAAGGACATCCTGTTTATCAGGTTCTATGGATTGATCAACCGATGTTTGGAGGAGATCTGAAGGTTTTGTGACGGTTGGCCTGACATCGGATAAATTAGCCTGAACATTCCGGGTAGATGCGGGTTTTAAGTTCTGTTTTTCTAAAGCCGGGATGGGGGATGCTTCATCCAATTCATGGCTGATTGGAATTACGGGATCTTTAGCTTTTTCTCTCACTGCGTCACTGATATCCTCCGATCCCGAAGTGGTATCCAGGGTATCCTTATGGATCGAAACCAATTCCTCAGCAGGCTGCTGATATTTCCACCACCATACAGCACCCCCGATCAAAATCATTAAAGGCAAGACTATCCACAGGCGTTTCCACCAATTCTGAGGCTTGTCCGATTCGGGGCGGATCTCCGTTTCTGATTCAGGCGTGAGAATTGAGCCCGAAATAGGTCCGGAACGGCCATCTTCCAGTGGATTCTCATCCCGTTTGATTTCGTCCATACCCACTACCTTTTCGATATATTTTTTAATATTATCGATTAAATGTTGGTAATCATGTTCCTGGTGAAGCCTGATATTCAGGGTATTGATATCCTTTAGAATTCTGGTTAAATTGGCGATGTTGTTGCGGATCTTTTGATATAGGTTCAGATCATCGGTGATACCTTCGATATAACTCAGGCTTTTCAGTTCCCGTATTTTAGCTTCCAGGTTTTCCGTTTCATTTTCCCAGTATTTCACGAGCTCCAACCGGTCGGTCGATTTGGCGATCGACACCTCATCCAGGACAATGGGGAAAATCCGTTGAATTATGTTCTTATTCTCAAAAATCGGGAGCAGTTCAAACATACAGTATTCACTATGCAGATATTTGTTGCTCACAACAATTATTATCGCATCAGCCTTTCCCAGTTCCTGCATAAATGAAGCGATGCTTTCCCGATATCCCAAATCCTTACGATCAAGAAAAACATTCAAACCTTCCTTCCGGCATCGCCGATATATCTCCTGAACGATTTTTTCACTTTCTCCGCCCCAGGCATGTGATATATAGATGCTGTGTTCACCCATCTTACCGGGACTTTTCATAAGTTTGATCAAATATCTCTTTATCGCAAACGTACAACTCCCCCTGTACACCCTTCATCAAATAATCGCCGGCTTTGCCCTTCATGATCCCTTCCAGGGTTTCCACTTCAAATGCTTCGTCGATTTGCACAGCTTCGACTGGAATTGGTTTTTTCCGGACCTTCTCAAAAGGCAGTCCCCAATCTTTATTGGGTGTAAAGCGGAGGACATCCTGATTCAGAGGTCGGTCCAGGGAGAACGTTTTCTGAAAATGATCTTTTTGGACTTGTTGATTCCCAGCTGCTTTACCTATTTCGTGCAGCGTGGGAATGTTCCGGTAATTGTCCATAGAGCTGAGCTCTTTGACTTCTTTCTCCGAAAAATTAAATCCGAGGCGAGATAAATATTCGGAATCGTAGGGGACATCATACCTCAAGTATGTCAGGGCATGAGATCCGTTGAGATTATCGTACTTCAAATCACCCATTTCACTGTCGATTTCAGAGGCTGTCTGAGAATCGGACAAAATTTGCATGATAATCTGATTGTAGTAATTTGCATCCGACATAAAATGATCCGGCAGCATACCCGCCCACTGCATGAGGTTCATTTTTTGAAAATCCTTATAGGTATATTTTCGGTGTAAGGATCCGGTACCCACCGAAACGATGCACAATTTTTCGCGACCAATGGGCCAGTGAAAAGGAAATCCTCTCAACGTGGCCACCAGAAAAAGCGTCAACGAAGGATTGTTAGCCATTGAAATACCACCGTCGATAAAGGATCCTTTCTCACCATTCCCAATATCCAGTACGATCGGCAGAAAATAAGTCGGAGCCGCCGCACTGGCCCGTACGATCTTCCACAAGGGAAGAGCTTTATTGTATTCATAAAAATTTACCCTGAGGATGATTGTGAAATGGCCAGGTGCTGAAGGTATCCGCACGTTTGGTGACAATGCAAAGTCCGGTCTTGAGTTTTTTCTGATCCCCCAGTACAACGTTCTTAAATACCTTTTTCAGGGCCGAATTCAACGGTTTGATATCGTATTTTTCTGCTCTGGAAAGATAGGCGACCAGATTTTTCTTTTTTCCAAAAATGGACTTTCCCAACGATTTGTAATACTCTGCTATTTCCGAAACAGACATCCCCAGTGCCAATCCTGAGGCAATAATCGAACCCGTGCTGGTTCCTCCAATCAGGTCAAAATAATCACTCAATACCAATTCGGGATTGTTATGTTGCTCACGGAGCAAACGCTCGATGCGTTCGAGAAATCCGAGTGCCAAAATGCCTCTTACACCGCCACCATCCAATGCCAGAATTCATTTTGGACCGGGGTGGGACAATCGTTGTTCAAGTTTGGTCATATCAACGCTTTTTTTTCGGGTTGAGGGCTTCGATTAAATGCACTTTGATCGATCGTAAGATATAAAATTATTCCTAAAATATAATCAGATTCCTACACCGTCTAATAAAAGAAGAGCCAGTTTATAGGCAAGCCGGGCTCCGACATTCCCGTCCCATTCGTGAGGAATTCCACCCACCTCCACCAGATCCGCTCCGACAATTTGCCGTCCCGACCGGGGTATCGATTCCAGCAAAAACATCAATTGGGAATAGGTCATACCACCTGGGACCGGCGTCCCGGTATTGGGACAATACACAGGATCCAATCCGTCGATGTCAAGCGTCAGGTATACGTACTGTGGCAGACCTGCCACGATTTGAGAACATACTTCATCCCAGTTTTGGCCTTCAAACAGCGCCTTATCCAGATCGTGCATAAAATGTGTGGTAATCCGGTCCGATGATTCTCTGATCCGGGACATTTCTTCCGGACACCAATCCCGGATACCCACCTGAACCAATTTACTGACCTGTGGAATTTCATTTAACACATTGTACATAATCGAAGCATGTGAATATATAAAACCTTCATAAGCTTTTCGCAAATCGCAATGCGCATCGATTTGAAGCATTCCCAGATTATCGTACCTTTCTGCCAACGCTTTCATGTAGCCCAAAGGTGTGCTGTGATCTCCGCCAATCAACAACACTTTTTTTTGCTGGTTCAGATGATGGCTGGCCAGGTCATAGACCCGATCGTTCAATTGCCGGGATGCCTGATTTACGGCGGAGAGGACACCGGGCCAATGATCAGAATTTTTCACATCCTCTCCTGCTTCCCAGGCCCCGATAACTTCAGCCGCCCGGATACGATGCAGATCGCTCCATCGCTTAATTTCAGAATCGGTTTCCAACATATAAATTCCTCGCTTCCAGTGATGAGGAAAAGTTCGGTCACCCAAATCCAGTTGGTCCGATGCCTGGAGTATATTATCAGGTGCTGAGGCAGTTCCGTCCGCGTAAGAAGTTGTCACATCCCACGGGACGGGCAATAATATACACCGGGCATCCTGCTCATAAAAGGGGAATCCCATAAATCGCCCATTTTTCACTCCCGGCGCATTGGGATTGTAATCATTTATATCCACTGAGTTATTTCACTTTTAATGGTTGAATGGGGGTACTAAAATAGCAAAATAATCGAGATGTGCTTTCAGAAAATGGTTTCTCCTATGGATTATAGTATAGGTCAGAAAGAGCCGTACACATCCTGCGGATCGTCCGATTCATGAAGGATTCAATTGATGAAATAAGCGTAAGGAAGAGCAATTAAAATAGCGTGTTCCATAAATTCTTCTTTCTGTGGGCGGCCTGGTCACAGCAGCTTCGCCTGTCCTGAAACTCAGGAGCCGGTCATTCACATCAAACCACACTGTATCTCAGTCTATGACTACGTTTTCTTCTCTGATCAGACTAAAATAATCTCATCTCCGGTTCGATCATTTATGAAAAAGTACTGCGGACGGGGTTTTTATAAAAACTTCAACCAAATTTGTATTTTTGAAGTCAAATTGGAAAATCAGCCTTATAAATGAAAAAAGACATCATTATCATCGGAGCAGGTGGCGTCGGTCGGGTCGTAGCTTATAAATGCGCCCAGCAAAAGGAAACCTTTGGGCGAATTCTGCTGGCCAGCCGGACCAAATCCAAATGCGACGAAATTAAAGAAGCGATCGGGGACGACCGCATCTCTACAGCCGCCATCGATGCTATGGATCAGGAAGCGCTGGTCAAACTCATTCAGGATTTTGGAGCGCATATGGTCATCCATGTTGCTCTCCCTTATCAGGACCTCGCCATCATGGAAGCATGCCTCAAAGCTGGCGTGCACTATCTGGACACGGCCAACTATGAACCCGAAGATGAGGCTAAATTCGAGTATAAATGGCAATGGGCTTACCACGATCGATATAAAGATGCGGGTCTGATGGCATTATTGGGGTGCGGATTTGACCCGGGAGTCACGTCGGTTTTTACCGCCTACGCTGCCAAGCATTATTTTGATGAAATCCAGTACCTGGATATTGTCGATTGCAACGCAGGAGACCATGGTCACCCCTTTGCTACCAATTTCAATCCCGAAATTAACATTCGCGAAGTCACGCAAAAAGGGAAATACTGGGAGAACGGCCAATGGGTAGAAACCGAACCGCATCAATTTATGAAAAAATTGACCTACCCCGGCATTGGTCCACGGAATTCATACCTGATCTATCATGAGGAACTGGAATCCCTGGTGAAAAATTTCCCGACTATAAAACGCGCCCGATTTTGGATGACCTTTTCCGATGAATACCTTACCCACCTTCGGGTCATTCAAAACATCGGTATGGCCAGTATAGAACCCATCGAATACGAAGGAAAGGAAATCGTTCCCATTCAATTTCTGAAAGCCGTCCTGCCCGATCCCAAATCGCTCGGAACCAACTACAAGGGATGGACTTCGATCGGATGCAGGATCCGGGGATTGAAAGATGGCAAAGAACGAACTTTATATATTTACAACAATACCAGCCACGAAGCAGCTTACGAAGAAACCGGAACTCAGGGCGTATCCTATACCACAGGTGTTCCGGCCATGATCGGTGCCAAAATGATGATCACTGAACAATGGATGAAACCCGGGGTTTTTAACGTGGAAGAATTTGATCCGGATCCATTCATGGAAGAACTGAACAAATGCGGATTGCCCTGGGAAGTCAAACAGGACATCGATCTCGAACTCTGACCGGCAGATTTAAAAAACCAGCGTGCCCCAGAGTTGAATGGCCTTGAGTGGAGCAGATAATGTGCCTCACCATTTTAATTCAATTAACGCGGGACGTACAGACCGTAAGGTAAAAGTCCGTCGATTTGAAAGATTTCTTTAACGCTGCGTTATTTATGTGGAATACTATTTTCAACCTATGAATGCAAATGATACCAGCCAATACCCCGAAATTCAATCACCGGCTTTTGTCCTGGAGGAAAGCAAATTGGTGCGGAATCTTCAATTGCTTGAGCGGGTCCGAAATGAAACAGGTGTGGAAATTATACTGGCGCTGAAAGCGGTCGCATTGTGGCATACCTTTCCATTGATCCGGCAATATCTGGACGGTGCTACAGCCAGTTCACTTAATGAGGCCCGGCTCATCCACAAACACATGGGTGACCCTGCCCATGTATATATCCCGGCCTACCACCCCAGAGAAATCCCGGAACTTTCCAGTCATTCC
>CALGAA010000314.1 GCA_937952445.1 uncultured Bacteroidota bacterium
TTCAACCGGGGGTTAACGGACGATAAAAAGAATTTGAGATCCGTAGGATCGACCTGTATAAACACCCGGTTTCAACCGGCCGAACCAAAAACACATAGCCGTATGAATTGCATACGCCACATCGTGATCTTTATTTTCCTGGGCACCCTTGGAGCCTCAGCTCAAACGATTGACCCGGAAATTTCCTCCCGTGGAGATACCAACACCTCCAATACCTCCCGGCCGGATACCCTCTATATGACTTCGGAAGACCTGATTGACATTTCTCTGTCTCAGTCCCCCGACCTCGAATTGGCGAACATCCAATACGCGATCGCCAGCCTGCAATATCAGCGATTCGCTACTTTCCTCAAACCCAGCCTCAATATCAACGGTCAGATCCCGATACTCAATCGAGCGATTAACGTGATCAATCTTCCCGATGGCCAGGAAGAATTTGTCAATCAATCCACCATGCGCAACCGCCTGGGGGCTTCACTCGATTACCAATTGGCTTCCACGGGAGGGCGGATTTTTGTGGCATCGTCGATCGAACGCCTCGACGTATTTCGGACGGAACAGTTTCCGTATTCCAAAAGCTATTTCTTTACCCCGGTCACCATAGGGATAGAACAACCCCTATTCCAATTCAATTCAATCAAATGGCAGAAAGAAATACTGGAACGTCAGGAGGATCAGACCGATGCCCGCCGGGTCCTGGAACAGGAATCCGTGGTGTATGCAGTCGTCAGTGGATTTTACGACCTGGAACTGATCCGTCGCCGGATGGAATTGACCCAAAGCAAAATAGCGGATTCCCGGTCTTTGATCCGGATTAAGGAACAACTATTTGAACGAGGAAGCGGGAGCCTGGCTGAAATGAAACAACTGGCTTTGGATACCCTCCAATCCGATATGGAATACCAGGCCATCGAGTTGGAATACGCAGCTCTCAATCGTGAATTGCTGGATCTGGTGGGGCTAGAACCCCAATATCACCTGGTTCCTGTGAGTACAGCAGAAATTTATTTGCCGGAAGTTGACCTCCAGACGGCTATTTATCAGGCCATTCACAACAGGGCCCGAACCAGTGGTATCCGGCTTCGCATGGCCGAATCAAACCGGGATATCGAAGAGGCTGAAAAAGACCGGGGGGTGTCCTTTCATGTCAGCGCATCGCTCGGCCTGAACAATACAGCTGAAACCTTTTCCGGATTGCAGTATAATTTCCTGGACCGGGAATTGCTTTCGATTGGATTCAACATGCCAATCACCGATTGGGGACGCCGGCAAATCAACCGACAACTGGCAAATATCCAACTTGAAGAATTGGAAAAAAACCTGGCACAGGAAGAACGACAAATTACACGACAGGTGACCGAATTGCACCGGCGATACCAGTACTTAAAGGCCAAACGTCACGTAGATGAAACCGCTCTTCAGACGGCCGGCGATATTTATGAATCTGTACGAAATCAATACCTGCGCGGGCAAACGGATTGGGTGGGACTGCAACAATCCCGGCTCAGCCTGGACAACGCCACATTGACTTATTATCAAACCCGTTCGGAAGCCGTGAAAATTTATTATCAATTGAGATCCATCACTTTGTATGATTTCGAGCGTAATGAAGAATTGATATACCATGAAAATTATTGACCTATCTCAGCTAACCAGTCTGTCTGGATGTGTCCGGCGGGAACTTCTGACCATCCCGCGGTGGAGGTGCTACCTCCTTCTGGCAGGATTCCAGATCATAGGGGTGAGCTGTAATCAAAATACACCCAACAATGAAAAAGCATCGGTGGATCCGGTGGTCGCAGAATCATTCTCCGACCGACTGACCGAAGTGGATACGCTGATTCTCCAACCGGGCACGTTTTACCGCGAAGTGATCAGTCAGGGCAAGGTAAGCTCTAAAAATAAAATCGATGTGCCTTTTACGGCTCAGGGGGTCATCACAAGCGTACCAGTCAGGGAAGGCGAATACGTGGAAAAGGGGGAATTGCTTTTGACGTTGGATGATTTCCTCATTCGGAATAATATGAAAAAACTGGAAGCACAGATTCGACAAACGCAGCTCGATATCGAAAACCATTACATCAATCTGGGGTACAACCCCCATCGACTGGATGAAATTCCGGAAGAAATCAAAAACAATACCACCATCCAGTTTAACCTGGAATCGTTGCTCGTTGATCGGGAACGACTGGAGCACGAACTGACCAATGCCCGGATCACAGCCCCTTTTTCAGGCACTATTTCTGAACTCAATGTTCGGGAGGGAGCACATACTTCAGCTTACGATAAAGTGTGCACACTTGTCGACAATCGAAGCCTGACCATCGGATTTCCAGTGATGGAATCTGAACTACAGCGTGTAAAAACCGGAATGGAAATCACGATTCAGCCTTTTTTTCAATCGGTGGAAAAACTTACCGGTACTGGGCGAATTTCCCTTATTAGTCCCGTCGTTAATGAACAGGGAATGATCTACTGTGAAGCGCAAATCGGCCAGGGCAACATACCCTACCGCGACGGAATGCGGGTCAATGTTCATCTGCTGGATGCCATCCCCAATGTTCTGGTCCTACCCAAATCAGCAGTGGTGGATCGTCAAAATCGCCTGGTGGTTTTCACGTTGTCTTCCGATCAGAGAGCATATTGGAATTATGTCGAATTGGGTGGTGAAAATTCAGATACGTATTTGATCCGGGAGGGTTTGGAGCGTGGAGATACGGTTATTGTCAGTAATAATTTTGATTTGGCGCATTTGGAAAAAGTAGTCGTGAATTGATATTTCTTCACGAAAAATAGGTGGCAAACCCCACGCCAGATCAACTTAAGTTAGATCTTTTACCCGGATTTTTCCCCACCCCCCCTCAAACTGATGCCAGACCGATAACCAGCCTTATCGATATTGAAATCCATTAGTCCCGTCGTCCCCCAACCGGTCTCTGTGAGAACGATCTGCGGTGTCGTAGATTTGTAATTATTAAATACTTAGAATTTATGATTGTTAAATACGTTGTTCGTAAATAAATATATTAAAATTTAGAGGATCCACAACACAAATACATTCCTGAAACGTTTTAGTAGTTAGCAAAATAAAAATATATGGTAAAAGAAAAAGGCCGGAATACGATGCGGACACATCTACCGGCCTTTGATTGCAATACATTTTCAAAATTAGTTTACTCAAGATTGTAACACATTCAAAAATGCACACATGAAAGTACAACGTTTACAACGAACTCCTGCCGTTTGGCGGGATTGTTTGAATTACCTTAACATTCGGCGTTGGAATTCCCTGATCCTCCTGGTTCTTCTCGCCGGAATCCCTCGTTATTTAATCGGAAGAGATGTACCCCCCGGCGCCAATCAAATGAATTCTCCCCTGACCGTCACGGGTACTGTGTACGATGACGCCGGACAGCCATTGATCGGGGTCAATACCGTGGAGACCGGCTATCATATTATCAAGGTGTATGAGCCAATAGCTGCCTATGCCACCTACAATACTTCTGCGACTCCGGCGATTACCTTGCGCTTCGCTGAAGCTTTGCTGAATTACGCTGAAGCGATGGCTGAACTGGGTACCATTACGCAGGCGGATCTGGATATTTCCATCAACAGATTGCGCGACCGGGTGGGGATGCCACATATGGATCTTAACAACATTCCGGTTGATCCCCGCTACGTCAACGACG
>CALGAA010000315.1 GCA_937952445.1 uncultured Bacteroidota bacterium
ATGACTACGCTGCCATCCGGAAGTGTAACGGCCTGTTTTCCGGTATACTGGGTTGTGGCCAACTGTGATTCAGCAAAATCCTCCTGATCCGCATTAAACCACCAATATCCAGCTATTGAAACCAAAAGCAATATTCCTGCTGCGACGGTCAGTATCCTGATCAGACGGGTAGAACGGGAAGGTCCGGAGATCTCATGTTTTCCAGAAGATTTACGTATCCCCGTCTTATCCAATATATCTGAAAATCGCTTCGCAGATTGGAGATCCGTTTCCCCGGCAGGTATGAAGTCTTTAACCGACTCCCAATGTTGATTCATCAATGCCCTTACCTCCTGCCCTGACGTGGGATGATCCAGATAGCCGAGCAGCTCATCCAATTCCTTCTCAGATATCGAATTGTCGAGTAAACGGGTGAAAAGTGTATTAATGCGATTCTTATGATTCATAGTTGGGCATAAAATCCTCGAAATTATAAGGTATACACTTATACTCCGTGGATGTCCCAGATAATTTTCGTCTTTTTTAAAATAATTTCGCGTGGAGGGATAAATTCGAGTAAATGGTTGAATATCATTGCCTCACGAAAATCGCATAATTTTAGTAATCAACGAATTACAAATCCTCAATACATTGTATGGCGAGTCTAAAGAGAATAATACCATCGGTATCATGGATCTCTACTCTGCCCGAAATATGCTTGCGATTTCTATCCCCCTCCCAATTTGCTTTTATATTAAGGGTTCGAATCGATCGAAAGCAAATATTCCTGGATGGATAAAGCGATAGCCTCTCCAAAAATCCTTGCGTTGTCTTTTGTCACCGCTATACCGGAAACGTAGGAATATGGAAATTCAATGGTGGTAGACAATTTAATCCCTGGGATCGTCCATCCCCATTTGGAATTTCCCTGACCTTTGGTTGTATTGCTCGGTTTATTCCAGGCATCCCCAAATTTCATAAAATTAGAACTGTAATATTTGAGCTCTCCCGTGTTATTAGATTCAAGGATGCTTGAGAACTTCAATTCTTGTGATTCTTGAGCCTCCTTTTCAGATCCCACTATAAAAATATATTCAGCATCCGAATCTATTCCCCGGATATAGGGATTGTGTAGATCGATATTAATTCTTAGCTTATGATCTGACCATTCAGGGACCGATGCCATTAGGGATTGTATTTCCGGGTAAATCGAGTTTTCGTCATAATCCCGATTATGGTCGCGAGGCAATCGGTTTTTCCCCTGATCACCGTCTTCTACGCCATCCTTATCCACAAACGGAATGATCCGAAATTCAACATAATCCCTAAGGTAGCCGAGAGAATTATGCTCCAAAACTGATTTTATAATTCCTTCCAGGACATAACTGCCCATCATTTCACAAGCATGATTCCGCGCACTAATCAATACACGATGTTCCGCTTCCCGACCCGGACTTAAATACACTTCTTCCACGGGTCTTCCTTTTCTACTGTACGCCAGGGTATCGATTCGCACATTCTCCCTTTTACTCAGGAAGTTATCCTTAAATTGCTCGAAGTTCTCGGACGTATAGGGGAAGCCCATACTAAAATAAGCGATGGAATCTCGGGATGAGAATTCAAATATAAAACTTGAATCTGTATATGATTTCTCCCCTAACCACTTCCAGGTATCCTTATTATTGATGCTATAAGCTGGCCCCATACGAGAAAAAACGGGTTTATCAGGAAATTGAAAAACAAATTTTCGACCCGCCATTCCTCTGATCCGAAAGTTCCAATAGAACCAGTACCCTTCAGTATCTCTCAAATCAGGCTCCAGCCAGATGGTGTCATTAGCCATTTTCTTCACATTAATATTCCCACCTGGAATATCACAATCTATGATCACCGAATCTGTCTGGGCGTCAACAAACGATGTGGAAATGACGAATAAAAATGCAATTACAAACTTCATAATACATCTTACTAAACCATAATACAAAAAGCTGAATCATTCTCGACCTTTCCAAATACTCCGGCACATAATTCTAAACACCTTTGGCTGATTCCTTCTCAACAATGATATCCTTTATTTGGCAAAATTGAATATGAAACAGTTAACGTGGCAACCCTTTTTCTAACCCATTTGATATACACCTTTCGTATTGACCACCCGGGATTATTTTGAATTTTTAAAAAATATTCCCCGGATGAATATAGAATTTAAGATAGCTTCGATGCCTTTTTTCGATCTTTATTAAAGAAAAGGGCTATTGCAAGGTATAAGATATCCCTATTATAAACTTCCCAAAAACAACACTACGTATGCAATCAATCGGAGGGTGTCGTCGATGTAAGGCTTTAGTTGGGATCGGATCGTTGACATCGTATTCCATAAATGATTACGAACGGTTTTCGGAGAAATTCCAAGAATAGCAGCGATTTCGGAGTTACTTTTACCTTCCTGGCGTGACAATTGATAGATCGATCTTTTCTGAACCGGGAGGTTCTGAATGATGTCTTCGACTATATCTTTGTACTCCTCGAAAATCACATTTGATTCCACATCCTGTTGCTGTGCCACCACATTGCTCCAAAGTTCATTTCTGATTGCTTCACGCCGGGAGGCATCGCGTAAATAATTGTAGGTAAGGTTTCGGGTGATGGTAAAAATAAAGGATTCAAAAGAACGGTTGATGTCAATTGATTCCCGGTTCGTCCATATTTTTATAAAAACTTCCTGAAGAATCTCTTCAGCGATGTACTCTGATTTCGTGATTGAAAATACAAAGAAATAGAGCCGCTTTTCGTAACACAAAAAGATCTGTTTAAAAGCACGGGGGTTACCGGCCTTCAATAATTGTAAATGTTTCTCAGTAATATTTTGATCTTTCTCCATGTTCAATTATCTACCTTATCGACTACCCCATTCTTCCAACCTTAAGTTGAAGATAATGAGCTAAACCTTCCATCAAATATTTCTTCACATAGGTGAAGGTACAATTAATTTTTAAAAAACAAAACAGGGAAAACAAGGTGGAAAGGATCCTAATTTTACTTCTATCCGTTTTCAAAATCGAACCGTCTCATCAGAGCATAAAGCCACTATAACGCAATATTTATCAATAATACGATGACGCGTAATAATCTTGGTCACACCATATATTATTGACTGGAGTCCATTTTTTATCTCTTTCCAAAAAAGGTATTCTTTCCCAAAGTCAAGAATTTAACAAATATGCAGTGAAATTTTCATGCTTGATGATGCCAGTTCCTATTTGGAGTGATTTAATACAGAAGAAACCCGTAAGTATTCACGTTCTCGCTGCCCTCATGGCCTTTCAATCTTCAGATTTCCCGACCGACCCCACTTATCAGCCCATTTTTGATACCGATCCTCAAATACTTTGTTATCCTCCATTACAATTCCATCCAGATTCCGTGGATTAATAATCCGAACCGTATCCTCCGATAATGCCACCAGCGATGCCACATCACCCCATTTCAAAAAATCCGGTATATGCACACTCATCGTGAAAAACCCCTCGGTGATTTTCCCGCTAAACGCATGACTTACGGGCACATCTTGTAATTCAAAATATTTGATTTTACCCGGATGGAGAGCGGCATAAAACAACCCCGATAAAGCCAGATCTTTGTCGGACACATAATTCACTGTTTGAGCACCCTGTTCTTCTCTCAACCAATCCACCAATATGTTCAGTTCGTTGACCCAGACACCTTGCAAAGTTGTGCCCAGCCAAATCAATGACCGCGCAAGGGTGTGAAATTTTGGTAGTCGGCTTCCTGTCAAACGAGTGGCCGTGGAAGAACCTGCCTCCCCTATTCCCCAGAAGTCGACCAAACATATACCATTTCCCCCCTCAAGCAGTTCTTTGATCTCACCAGGATCGAGGTGATCCTTACCGTCCGTTGAACCTACGATTGTATACTCCGATCCCGATGAAGGTGGCCTCAGCAAAATTGGAATAATATACCCTTCCGTCGTTTCCAGGGCTATGCGTTCCCACCCATCGACGGCACTAAAACTATGTATGGTCCGGATGCGGGAATCAGGGACTTTTAAGACTTTTCCCAACTGTTCTTTTTTTGCCGTCAAATCACCAGGTTCAGACTCTGAAAGTTCCACCCGCTTCCTGTTCACATATTCAACCGTATTTTGCACCTCACCTGGACGCTGACCCGCATCAAACACCAAATATTGATCATCATCGCCCATTTGGAACTCAATCGTTTCCCGTGGAGACCCATCACCTACCCCTTTCAGGTGTTTATCCAGCCACCCAATCAGATATTCCCGGTATACCGGATGGTATCCATGGGTCGTCTCTCCGATTTGGTAATCCAAATGATCTACTGCACCGTAGAATCCGAAAATAATTCGGGCATTCTCAATAGAACGCTTCATTTCGGAAGGGAAGAACGCTTTGTTCGATTCCTTGTCAGCGTTGCATACCTGTAATGCTCTGGGAGCCACCATTCCCAAGACTTCCGACTCTTCCATCATCGTCAATCCTTCCGGTAGCATTTCACAGACACAATTGCTGCTCATGATATACGATTCAAACGTACCTACGCTGACCACAGGCATCCCCGCTTTAATCCGTTCATCCAGAGCAGTGAGCCACATGGTTTGATTGCCACCCGCGCTGGCTCCCGTTGCCCCAATTCGGTTGGCATGCACGAAAGGTAACGAACACAACAAATCCACG
>CALGAA010000316.1 GCA_937952445.1 uncultured Bacteroidota bacterium
CCAGGGTGATGTGCATGATTCGGATCCGCTCCAATTTGACCACCTGATAACCCAAATGTTCACACATACGCCTGATTTGTCGGTTTTTTCCTTCCACCAGAATGATCCTGAATTGCCGGCTGGACAATTTTTCCACGATGCATTTTTTCGTTACGGTGCCCAGAATGTGTACCCCTTTTCGCATGTTGATCAAAAATCGCTCGGTGATGTTTTTATCGACGGTTACAAGGTATTCTTTATCGTGTTTATTCCCAGCCCGGAGGATTTTGTTCACAATATCGCCATTGTTGGTCAATAAAATCAGCCCTTCCGATTCTTTGTCCAGTCTGCCAATGTGGAACAAACGCTGCGGATGATTGACGTATCGGATGATATTGGCCGGTTCACGCTTGTCCGTGGTGGATACGATCCCTGCCGGTTTATTCAGTGCGATATATATTTCCGGTGGTCTTGGCCGGAGGGGTTTGCCATCCAGCCGTACGGTATCGCCGGGCCCCACCCGGTTGCCTTTTTGTGCCCGCACATTATTCAAGGTCACCCGACCCGCATCGATCATTCTGTCTGCTTCCCGCCGGGAACAAATGCCGGTGGAGGAGATGTACTTGTTAATGCTAATGGTCTCCAAATTGGATGGATTCATCCTGTGCTCAATTTTGTTTTAAAGTTAACCAACACGTGGAAATTTGGTTGAATAAAAAAGGATTCGATCATTTTATCCTGCGGATCCAATCGGAACGAAAAATATTTTAATAATATTAACACTTTTGCACTCGATCAGCATTCATACGGCGGGATGGAAAACGTATTTTCCGTCTTACGTACTGGTCCTGTAGGTTATATAAAAACGGATTTTAAGAGCGTATAGATGAATAATATTAAAATAATTTAGGAAACTCAATTATGAGCATGTAAATCGGCTGTCATGACCTAATTTATCAGAGCCTACCATTGATATTCTTACCTTTGCAACTTTTAATTCGGGTTCTTGAAGAAATTCAGGAGGTCAGATAGGAATAAAAACTACAAATAGATGAAAGTACTCGTAATCGGAGCAGGCAACATGGGTTTGACTTATGCGACGTCCATAGGAGAATCAAGGATGTTGGGCACTCAGGATCTGTTGATAATGGATGCTGCACCGGACAAGGTGAAATCACTCGAAAAAATAGAATATTTTGATGTGTATGATCGCATCGAGGATTGCATCGGGAAGGCCGATGTGGTTTTGATCGCTGTTAAACCTTACCATAGTGCAGAATTATTTGAAACGATCAAAGATTTGGTTCGCCCCGACCAACTCTTTGTCTCGTTGATGGCCGGGGTAAGCGTCAAAGCGATTCAAGAAGCATTGGGTGTTCAAAAAGTGATCCGTACGATGCCCAATTTGCCTGCCCAGGTCGGAAAAGGGGTAACTTCCTTTACGGCTGCTCCGCAGGTGAGTCAGCAGGAATTGGATATGGTCCAAAAGCTGCTTGATACCACTGGGGTAACCTTGCACGTCAGGGACGAGAAATCCATCGATGCCTCGACCGGTATTTCGGGGAGTGGACCCGCCTATGTGTTCTATTTTATGGAGTCCATGATGGAAGCCGCATTGGAAATGGGATTTTCGGACGAAGAATCCCGGATGCTGGTACTGAATACCTTCGAAGGGGCCATTGAACTTTTTAGTCAACACGATCTTACACCCGGTGAATGGATGGATAGAGTCGCTTCCAAAGGTGGAACAACTCGTGCAGCTTTGGATTCGCTGGATAAGAACGATGTCAAAAAATTTATCAAAGAAGCTGCCTTTGCGGCCTTTCACCGCGCTGTTGAAATAGGTAGTTGATCACATCTCAAAGAATAAAACAAATCAAATGTACAGTAAAAGAATTGTTGTCAAAGTCGGAACCAATGTTATGACAAACCGGGACAACAGAATCGTACGACCGGTACTGAATGATTTGGTGCGCCAGATTGCCACCCTGTATGAGGAAAATATAATGTGTGTATTGATTTCGTCCGGGTCGGTGATTGCGGGGATGGAAGTTCTCGGCGATAGCCATATTAAGGATAAAACGATCCGTCGTCAGGTGTACTCAGCGATTGGTCAACCCCGGATGATGCGATTGTATTATAATATTTTCCGGGATTACGGGATGAAATGTGCTCAGGTCCTTGCGACCAAACGTGATTTTAACCCGGGAATCCACCGGAAGAATATGATCAATTGTTACGAAGGGCTCATGGCCGAGGGGGTCGTTCCCATCGCAAACGAAGACGATGCGGTTTCAGTGACCCGGTCGATGTTTTCCGACAACGATGAATTGGCCAGCCTGGTCGCCGAATTGATCCAGGCCGATATGCTGATCATGCTGACCGATATCGACGGACTCTATACCGGACATCCCGATGCGGCGGAGACCGAAGTGATCAAGGACGTCAAAATCCATCAGAACGTGGAGAAATACATCCAGGAAAATGAAAAAGGCGAAGCAGAAGGCCGGGGCGGTATGGGGTCAAAACTTAAAATAGCGAAAGGAACCGCGGCCAAAAATATTCCGACTTATATCGCTAACGGGAACAAACCCAATGTGATTTTGGATATCGTCTCCGGGAAAAATGTAGGAACCCGGGTGTCGATATAGCACTCTTTATTTAAGAATAATATATTGAGTATTCAATTAATGACCATATATTATTCTAATTTCAGCTTTAAATCCTGGTAGTAACAAAATTATAAATTAATTTCAATTTAAATTTTGTTATTTGGCAGGTAATTGCTAACTTAGTGGCGTAGGAAAAGCCTTCGTTATGTTTGAGTTGAAATCATGGTGGATCGTAGCCGTATCGTTTTTAATAAACGGATATGGTTATGCTCAATACATTAACGAATTTCATTACGACAATACCGGTACCGACGTCGGTGAATTTATCGAGGTGGTCATTCCGCACCCTCAGCCCGAAGATCTCTCCCACTACAAGATATACAATTATAATGGAGCCGATAGTATGTTCTATCTCGACAGAACGTTGAATGGGATACCCCCCAATTGTATGGGTGATTCCTGTTTTTATGTATGGGCCAGGCAAACACTGCTGCAGAATGGTCCCCGGGATGGGATCGCTTTTGCGTATGAGGATGAAACGGACACCATCGTATTTGATTTTATAAGTTATGAAGGTGTACTTCTTGCCCTGGATGGTCCTGCACGCGGTATGACGAGCATCGATGTGGGAGTAGAAGAAGATGGTTCCACCCCGATCGGCTGGTCGTTGCAAAAAGATGCCTCTGGTGTCTGGTTTGCAGGTCCTGCTACACCAGGAATTATTAATCCGGTGGAACTGGTTTCCTTCACGGGAGAATACGTGGCGGACATCGAGGGGGTGTTGTTGGAATGGACCACCGTTTCCGAAATTAACAATGAATATTTTGAGATCCAGCGTAGTAGTGATCAATTTACGTTTTTACCCATCGGAACAGTCGATGGGGCAGGCACCCGGCAAGATTCTCTGCAATATAGCTTTGTGGACAGGGATCCTTTTCCGGGCAGGGCGTATTATCGTCTGCAACTTGTAGATTATGACGGATCCTACACCTATTCTGATGTTATCGTGGTGAATTCTTCCACAACGAACTCTGTACGGGATTTGGTTCCGATATTCCGACGCTGGAATCTGTCATTCGTTTCCAATGGGTTCGGGGATTTCATTGATGTGACCATCTATGACGCCCTTGGTCGGGTTCTCTTATCCCGAAAAAACATTCATCCCAACGATGTCATTCCATTTGATTTCCCCATTCGGGGTTTGGTTTTCTTCTACATCCAATCCGGAGAAGAGATCCATAGCTGTCCCATTGTTGTCGGAGCCCGTTAGCTGGGCGGACCACTATGTACTTCCGATCAGTTGCGACTGCCCATCGGGTTTTTACTTTCAAAAACAGGGTAAGGGTATTCGTCCGGCAATACCACAGTGCCGGTGGTCAATTTCAATGGAATGCTGTCTACCCCGGGATACGTGAGTTCAACAAAATATGCTGTCCAGCCTTCCTGGGGTGTTTCCACCTGGATGGTGTAAGATCCTTCGTCGTTGATCGCGATCTCCTGGGCAGTAAAGGCTTCCCCGATCTCTTTTAACTGGAAGTTTCGGGCAGAGGGATTATGAGCTGTCCACAATTTGATCGAAACAGGTTGCTGACCATTGTGGGTTTGGATTGATGTAATTCCATCGGTGACTTTCCAGTCAAATTGGGGGCGATCCCGGTCGTGGATCACCATTTGGTGAAATGCGACGAGCGATTCCAATACATCCGAATTGCGCATGCCGTGGTCGGTATTGGGCACATATCGGATGTGTTTTTCGCCTTCAAGTTGATCCCAGTAAAATTGCCAGGAGTCGGGAAGGAAAAACTGATCACCCGTGGCATTGAGGATCAATTTGGGGAGTTTTAAATCGGATATATAGCTGTACGGATCAACCAAACGGGCCATGTCTTCGTATTCTTCGGAATCCTGCCATTCCATGATTCCTTCGTCTTCGTAATCATGGATAGCATCCGCCCAGCGGCCATATGCTCTCCAATGGTGATGGAACGATGGTAAAAGGTGGAGCAAATCTATGACGATGGGGGCAATGGCCACTACTCGTTTGTCTACAGCCCCTGTGGTCCAGGTAGTCCAGCCGCGCTTGGAAGCACCGGTGACGACAAAC
>CALGAA010000317.1 GCA_937952445.1 uncultured Bacteroidota bacterium
TCCATCGGACAGGGAGGAAATGCGCTTGTACTGATCGATGGGGTGGAAGGCGATCCTTCATTTCTCAATCCCAATGATATTGAAAGTGTCAGTGTGCTCAAAGATGCTGCCTCTGCCGCTATATATGGAGCACGAGGATCCTTTGGTGTGGTGCTCATCACCACTAAACAGCCCGACAGGGGGCGCACCAAGGTAAGTTACACGGGAAATGCGTCCATGTATTCCCTGGCTCAGAAGCCTGAATTTGTAACTGATGGCTTACAATGGCTCGAATTGTTCCGGGAGTCTTATTACAACGCCCAGGGTACGGTACCCACATCCATCAACAACAATACCCAGTATTACAGTGACGAGTGGCTCGATCGTATGCGGGAGTGGAAAGCTTCCGGAGAAGGTCCCAAAACTGTTGTTTTGCCAAATGGCAATTATGAATACTATTCCGATACCGACTGGATGGGGATGCTTTTCAAAGATCGTTCTCTGGCGCAGGATCACAACCTGACGATTTCTGGAGGCACGGATAGGGCCGATTTCTATTTGTCCGGACGCCTGTACGACTTTGGGGGGATGTACGATTTTCATCCGGATACGTACCGATCTTACAACATACGCGCAAAAGGATCCTTGCAGACCAGCGACTGGTTGAAAATTTCCAACAACATCGAATATTCCCGTAACAATTACCATATGCCCTTTTCGGCTCAGGGAAGATCGGCCAATATCCAGCGGTACATCGAGGTCAATGCCTTTCCTACCATGCCGTTGTACAATCCGGACGGAACCTATACCCGGGGTGGGGCAGGTACCATTGGTGGATTTATCGATGGAAATAATTACCAGTACAACAACAGAAATCTGTTCCGCAACACCGTGGGCATGACCACCTCGTTTTTTGACGATAAATTCAGGATCAACGGGGATTACACGTTCCGGTACAATGATCGGGACTATTTTTGGAAACGCGTGAAAGTTCCCTATTTCCAGAATGCCAATGCGGAAGAGCCTTCCTATATGGGGGACCGGAATGGAGTCATCTATGAATGGCTGAGCTATTCCATGTACACCGCATCCAATATTTATGCCGAATACGAAAACACCTTTGTAGGCAAGCACTATATGAAAGCGATGGGGGGATGGAACTACGAAACTTCCCGGTACAAAGCGAATAGCATCCAACGTAACCAATTGCTGTTGGAATCAGCGGAAAGCGTACAGCTGGCTACGGGAACTTCCATAACACCCGGCGCGAGCGTGACGCGATGGAGAACCGCAGGTGCCTTTCTCCGTCTCAACTACGGTTATATGGATCGCTACCTTCTCGAAGTTAACGGTCGGTACGATGGTTCATCCCGTTTTCCTGTGAATCAACAGTGGGGCTTTTTCCCGTCCGTGTCTGCAGGCTGGAGATTGTCAGAAGAACCGTTCTGGAATGTAAACGACAAGGTGTTTTCAGATGTTAAATTACGTGCTTCCTATGGTTCGCTGGGGAACGGAAATATTTCCCCGTACCAATTCCTGGAATTGCTGAGCATTGGTAATTCCGGCCGGGTTCTTGATGGTGAGTTGAACAAACGAACCGGTGCACCTGCGCCCATTCCAACAGGATTGACCTGGGAGAAGGCCACAACACTGGACTTTGGGCTGGACCTGGGTGTACTCAACGGTCAGTTGAGATTCAACGGTGATTACTACGTTCGGAAAACCACAGATATGTATGTGGCCGGACCTACTTTGCCTGAGATTTTTGGAGCTACTTCTCCCAAAGGGAACTATGCTTCGATGACCACGAAAGGTTTTGAGATGACTTTGACCTGGAGGGATGAGCTGTCCGTAGGCAACAAACCATTTGATTATGAAATTCGCGGATCATTGTTCGACTACGTGTCCACAATTGATGAGTACAACAACCCCACACGCAAATTGTCGGACTATTATATAGGTCAAACCATCGGAGAACTCTGGGGCTTTCGCACCGACGGATTGTTCCAGGAAGACCCTGAACCGGGAGAATACATCAATACCATTTTCCGTTCGGCTGCAGACGCTGTTTGGCGTGCGGGTGATGTACGAATCACAAATCTGGATGGCAGTCCCGACAATATGATTACCAAAGGGGATCAAACCGTAGACAATCCTGGAGATATGACGATCATCGGGAATACTGAACCTCGCTACCAGTATAGCTTTAAGCTGAGTGCGAACTGGAACGGATTGTTCTTCTCCGCCTTTCTTCATGGCGTAGGACGTCAACACTGGTATCCCGGGAGGGAATCAGCGTTCTGGGGTCAGTACAACCGGGGGTACAACCAGGTTCCAGCTTGGCATGTAGACAATTACTGGACGGAGGATAATCGCGATGCCTATCTGCCCCGATACTCGCAATACAACGGTGCATTGGGTTATACCAACTACGTGCCCAATGATCGCTATTTGCAGAAAGTCTCTTACCTCCGGTTGAAAAATCTTCAACTGGGATATGCGCTTCCGAACAATATTACAAGCAGGCTGGGGTTGAGCAATGCCCGGATTTATGTGACCGGGGAGAACCTGGCAAGCTGGTCACCCTTGTATAAAGTGGCTAAAAATTTCATGGATGTTTCTACGGCGATTGGAACCTCGGATTCCGACCTCAACGCCAGTTACAACCAGGGAGCAGGAAACGGATATCCATTGTTGAAGTCCTTTTCATTTGGAATTACACTTACTTATTAATGACAGAAAATTCAATAGATATGAAGAATCTAATATATATCGTATTGAGTGGTTTGGTTCTTTTTGCTTCGTGGAGTTGCGAACTGGATGAATCCCCAGTTACCTCTACGGATAAAACCGCTATTTTTGGATCAGAAGAAGGACTCAAAGCCTATTCAATTTCATTTTATGATATGTTGCCAAGTGCCACAGACCAGGCCATCGTGGAGCAAAACCTGGTGGATTATGGTGCGACCAATTCTCTGGGTGGGTTTATTCTCCGCAATTCATATAGCGAAAACAACTCCTCCGGATGGTCGTGGTCGGCGTTACGAAATGTCAACTACTTTATCGAAAACAATGTGGATCCGGCAATTCCGGAGAGCGTACGGAATAACTATACCGGTTTGGCCCGGTTTTTTCGTGCATGGTTTTACTATGATAAAGTAAGACGATTTGGGGATGTACCATGGGTAGATCATCCATTGGAGCCCAGCGAGGAAGATATTCTGTATGGTGAACGGGACTCGCGTGAACTGGTCATGGAAAAAGTCTGGGAGGATCTGATGTATGCGGGGGAAAATATCACCCGGACCAGCGATGCCCGTCAAAGTTCTTTGGTCACCAAATGGGTCGCGTATGCTTTTGCGTCGCGTATTGCGTTGTTCGAAGGAACATTCCGAAAGTACCACAATTTGAGTTTGCCGACCTCTTTTTCCAATCGAGCGGAATAAGATGGTCTATTCCTTGTGTCACAAACCCAAACGTAC
>CALGAA010000318.1 GCA_937952445.1 uncultured Bacteroidota bacterium
CCGCAATAAGCATTCACCGATCCGATATTGAGTACTGCCCCGCGGGCCTTTGAAAGCACCGGCAATGCTTCTTTTATCAGTAGGAACGGTGTGAAGGTATTCACCCTGAAAACCTCATCAAGGAGAGCTATGTCTGTCGTGGTAATGTCTGATGAAGCGACATAAGCAGCGTTATTGATGATGACATCCAAATGTCCATAGTGATTTAATATCTCTTTGATGATGCGTCGAGCGCTTTCCGGATCAGCCAAATCATCCAGGACCAAATGTGCTCTTTCCGGACCAATTTCATCGAGGAGTTCCTGACCAGCGGCAGCCTCACGTCCGTGAATGACGACTTTCGCTCCCTCATTCACGCATTTCCGGATGATGGCTTTACCGATCCCGGTGGTGCTGCCTGTGACGACAACAATTTTATCTTTTAATCTCATATTACCTCTATGGTTTCAATACACTTTTTACTACTTCACCATGGTGCATTTTGTTGAAGGCCTCCTCCCATTCTTCCAGGGACCACACGCCTCCAATGATGTGGGACACATCCAATTGACCATTCGCCATCAGCGCAATTACCCGTTCCCAAATGGGCCAGTTGTGACTGAAGCTTCCCTGCAATCTCACGTTTTTTTGAACCAGAGGGTCCAGGGAAAATTGCAGTGGGTCCTTGCCCCATCCGACTTTGGATATTTGCCCGGCGGGCCGGACCAGTTCGATCGCCATTTTGAGGGTTGCACTTACGCCGGCGGCGTCAATGATGCAATCTGCTCCCAATCCATCCCGCTCCATCGCCCATTCCCGTGCGTTTCCAATCAGTGATTGAACCCCGTATTTTTCGGCGATTTTGAGCCTTGGACGATCGGCTTCCAATCCCACAATGGCTACATCACCTCCACATAACCTGGCCATAGCTGCACACAGGATTCCGATGGTTCCCGGGCCTATAACCAGCACTCGATCACCTGGTTTGATCCGGCAATTTTCAACTACTGAATTATACGCTACGCAACAAGGTTCGGTCAGGCATGCATGCTCAAATGGCACCTGGTCTGGTACTGCATGCAGACATCTGGCTGGCACACGAACATATCGGGTCATGGCGCCATTAACCCCATAACCGAATCCTTTTCGGGTAGGGTCCAGGTTGTATTGTCCCTGTCTGGACATCGGATTATTGGGATCAATGACCGCTGCGGTTTCACTAACCACCCGATCACCAACCTCCCATCCGGAAACACGTTCACCGAGAGCTGTAATTCGACCCCCAAATTCGTGGCCGAGTACGACCGGATAATTGACTGGCCAACTGTGGTCTGCGGTCCATTGGTGGAGGTCACTTCCACAGACTCCTACATTAGCCATTTCAAGCAATACATCGTCCGGGCCTATTTCAGGTACTGGTATTTCACGGAGTTCTACCGAGCCTCGGCTTGGTGCATAATTTACAACAGCTGGAGAGTTCATATTTTTGATTGTTTTTATCGTTTTGGTTGAAAAATGAAAAATCTGAACAAGGCCCGGGATTTATAAACCGTACGCATGGATTTTTGCACAAATCATTCGCAGTGAGGATTCCAGGTCCCCACTGGCTGTTTTGAATGCGTCCGCATCTATCGTCAATGGGGCTCCCAGGACGACCAGGGGTGCGCCGTAGGCCGGACATTGAATTGCCTGTTCCAGCGATAAACCACCGACAGCTTGTACCGGGATAGAAACGGCATCCACTACCTCCTTCAATTGATCGAGGGGGCTTGGCATCCGGTGGCCTTGTGCTGCGATTCCTCGTCGCTCATCGTACCCGATGTGATGAATAATATAATCACATCCCAGATCTTCTAATATTTTGGCTCCTTCCACCATGTCAGGACATGCTAGATTATCGCCCATTACTTCTACACCGAAGTCTTTTCCTGCCTGAACCACACATTTGATTGTTTCCTCATGAGCCCTGGCCATCACGACGACATGGGTGGCACCGGCTTTGGCCATCATCTCGGCCTCGAGATACCCTCCGTCCATGGTTTTTAAGTCAGCCACGATGGGTACGTCCGGAAAGGCTTCTCGCAATTTTCGTACGCCGTGAAGACCTTCAGCTAAAATGAGTGGTGTACCAGCTTCCAGCCAGTCCACTCCAGCTCGAAGTGCCATTGCGGCAGTATCCAAAGCTTCATCAATGTTGGTTAAATCAAGCGAAATCTGAACGATCGGTTTCATGCTTTTCAATTTTTAAATGATATTTTTTTGTGTTTTGTATAAGCGGCAAATATGGGATTTTAAAAAGGCAATATATGAAGTTATCTTTACCGATCTTAATATTATATTGTTATCGGTGCGTGAAATGATGTGCAAGAATTCTGGTAATTCAGAAGAGGAGGGTATGTTCCTTGTTGTAGGTTACCCACTTAATTCATAAGTACCTTTTTATTTCTTCTAACTTTGCCCCATCTGTTCTCCATTTCTTCCTTTTTTCAATCCCACCGCATTGATTGTACATTCGAAAAATGCGTGGACAGTTCACCGACGTCATGAATCTGTAGTGGTCTGCCCGGGGATATGAAGACCAGCCGGGGAGGGTCGCAGCCTGCCATTTTACCTATTCATGGAAACCCTGGAAAAAATCGGAGAAAATGATGGTTATTTGCTGTAATATTACTATTTTTGTTAATATAACCACAAACACTATAAATGGAGGTCTTGGAAAAACAGCAAAATACAGAATCCAAAGTCAACAATTTGGACCACTATACCATAGCGATGAAGGATGCTGATATCTATCAGAAAGAATACCTCGTCCTCAATAAAGTGAATTTAAAAATTTATCCGGGTGAATTTATTTTCCTCATCGGGAAAACTGGTTCGGGAAAATCCTCCTTACTCAAAACCATATATGGGGCTATCCCCCTTCAAAAAGGAGAAGCCACCGTGGCCGGATATGAACTTCGATCCATCCGTCGAAAACAACTGCCCCTTATGCGTCGGAAGCTGGGGATGATTTTTCAGGATTTCCTTCTCCTCGAAGACCGATCCGTTTATGACAACCTCGAATTTGTTCTTAAGGCTACGGGATGGAAAGATAAAAATGAGATTAACCGCAGAATCATTCAGTCGTTGCAGGAGGTGGGGATGAAATACCAGGCCCACAAAATGCCCCACCAGCTTTCGGGGGGTGAAAAACAAAGATTAGCGATATCCAGAGCACTACTGAACAGCCCAGAACTTATTATTGCAGACGAAGCCACGGGTAATCTCGATCCGGACACCTCGATGGAGATTCTTCAATTGATCGTAAATCTGCAGAAAAGCCACAATACAGCGGTCCTTTTTGGCAAAATCTTTACAGACTCTAGATTAACAGCAGCATTAGTGGACAGACTTATTCAT
>CALGAA010000319.1 GCA_937952445.1 uncultured Bacteroidota bacterium
GTGGATTACGCCCATCAATACGACTTGCCGGTCCGTATCCCCCGAGCCAATAGCAACGGAAGCCGGATCTGGATGATCGACGAAGCTATTCTTTTACCTTCTCACATTCAAATTATTTTGGATAATTGCACCCTGCAACTTTCCGATCAAAGCCGGGACAATATGTTCCGCAGCAACAATGTGGGACAGGGAATCAAAGATCCACAATGGCTTCACGGCATCTCCATCACCGGCAAAGGACATGTCATGCTGCGCGGTGCTGACCACCCCAGATCCACGGGCGATGGAGGCAGGACCCTCACCCTTGATCCCCAAAAAGAACAGGAAGCAGGGCACTGGAGGGTTAGTTATGGTAGCGACGCCGGCAAAGAAGGGGTCAGGCAAAAGGGGGATTGGCGGAATATTATGATCCTTATGGCTTTCGTAGATGGATTCAGCCTGGAAAATGTCCACATAGAAAATGCCCACGCCTGGTCGGTCAGTTTTGAACGCGTCCACAACGCCAGCTTGTCCGATATTCGGATACACAACATCGAATATGTCGTCGTGGATGGTGTGCAACGGATGACGTCGAACAAGGATGGGATCAATCTAAGACAAGGATGTAAAAACTTCACCATACACAACATAACAGGACAAACCGGGGATGACTTTATCGCGCTTTCCAGCCTGGATACGCGACCTGACCAGCCCAAAGAACACGGAGATATCTCCTCGACCATGGTGACCGCGAGTCGGTATTATGGCCCCGACGACGACATTGAAAATATATCGATTTCGAATATTCGTTGTTCGAACCGCTACCGCGCCATCGCCATCCGGGCGAGTGACAGGGCCCGTATCCATCATGTGTATATCGATGGTCTGGTATTCAATGCCATCGAAGATCGGTACGACGCAGTGCTCCTGGGAGGTAAAGGGTATGGAAAAATGAATATCACGGGCGGCATCAGCGATATCCACATCATGAACGTCGTGGGCAATGGAAAATCCCTGGTCCGAATCGAGGCTCCTGTTCGAAACTGCTATTTTATGAATGGAATCTATACCGGTTCCAACGAAAATCCCACCTTATATACCATCGAGTCATCCGAAGTCGAAGGCATCAGGGAAATAAACTGGAAAAAATTCTAATGCCTGAAGTTTTGGCATGTTTTTATTATATTTGGTACACGGGCTTTTTGTTGGTGGGCCGAGCACATGAACGTTGGTTTGGACGGAAGGACAATTCGTACAAAAATATTCACAACATGAAATATCTAATGCTCAGTATTTTCAGTTTATTCGCATTATTGAGTTGTGAAAAAACCGCTGTAGTACCTTCCGAAGACATTCCAAAATGGTTGGAAGATCGAATCGAAAAAACAGAAGCGGAAATTCACACAGACCCCAAGTCCCTTATGGGTTTTACAGCATGGATCAGGTATGAATTCCAAAACGAGGTGTATTATGAAAACGACATTCCTTATAGCTCTTACTATCCCCATTTGTACGATAAAAATGGAAAACCGCTCTCTGGAAGCTCATTCCCGGTGGATGAATATTTATCCAAAAAATGCTGTAAACAAATCATTTGAAAAGGGCCGGATTACTATTGAGACAATCAAAACCTTGCTGGTAGGGGGGTAATAATAGGTTCATTAATTGGGACAAATCCTAATTAGTAGAAAATCTGGAAATCGTTTTCACTCCTCGATTTCCAGATACCATACATCGTTGACCAACGGCGGCGTCATTCCCCCCGCAATCCATAGTTTATTCTCAAAAACGAATGCCGAATGCTCATGGCGTTCTTTCCAGTTCGGACCTTTGGTTTGCAATTGTTTCCAGTTTTTACCGTCTTTGGAATACCAGGTATCCGGCCAGTTTTGATACGGATTTCCGGACCAACCCCCGATCACCCACATATGACCGTGATACACCACTGAACAAAACCATATCCGCTCATGCCATGGGGCAGCCGGTGTTTCCTGTCGCCATTCTATACCATCGGCACTGCTCCATACATCATTGAGACCATGGTATTCAGGATCATAGTTTCCACCACCCATCACATATATTCTTCCATTCAGGGCAACAGCCTGATGGAAAGCCCGGGGTGGCCAGGGTGCCTGATCTGTTGCCAGATGCCATTGAATCCCATCTTCTGAAAACCAAACATCGCTGAGAAGTGCGGAATCACCCCCATAGTAATACTGGCTTGTTCCCCCCAGAATCCACATTTTATCATCAAATTCCACAATGGCAGCAGCACATCGGGGCGACCAACCGGCATTCCCGGTTTCGAGTTTCCAATCCTTGCCATTTGTAGATGACCAAACCTGGTTGCTCGAGGAACGATCGTCCAACCGCCCGTTATACCACCCTCCCATCATCCACATTTTGTCTTTGAAAGCAATCGACATCGGCAAATCACTGTGCAGCCACGGGGCATTGTCGGTCACCAATTCCCAATTTTTGCCATCGACTGATTTCCACACATCACGGGGTGGAGCTTCGTACGAACTTTCCCAACCCCCAAAAATCCACATATGACCGTCATATACTACTTCACCCTGCGAATCCCGCGCCGACCAATCTACGGAATCAGCAACTTTTTTCCATTCCCCGCTCAAGGGTTGGGAAAGTAAAGCAAGGGGACACAGGCACAGCCAACATAAAAATATTTTCATCTATAATTCGTGAAGTGATTTTCCATTTTACTTACCGGCTTAAAAGAGCCCGGATGGCCTTCATCAAAACAGGCTCAACACTCGGATCCACATTGGAAGCCCGCTCGCTCACTTCGTATCCCCCCTTACTGTATTGCAGGGTCGTTCCGATGTAACCGGGTCCCATATCGCCATACGCCGACATCGCCACGTGCAGATCAGGACGTTCCTCCTTGGCGGCGAGTTGGTATTCAACAAAGAGTTCGCCGGGCATAAACAGTACCCGAACATCACCTGCTTTGAGCATCCCCAGATCGATCTTTTTCCCATTCTCCATCCGGTCCAGAAAAGCCATTTTGCGGGCCAGCGCATTGTTGTTGATCAGAACCGAATCATTTTCCTGGATCGATTTTCGAATTTCGTAAAGATGCGGGCCGGGCGGCAAAGTCACTTTCTCCACCTCCCACTTCAGATCATTTACGGTAATATCTTGCTTTTCGGTGGCCTCCCAGGCTCGTTTCATCCCATCCGCCAGTCGTTCAGCCAGGATCAACCGATTTTCTTTAGACCCATCGTTGTATTTCCCGGCACCTATATTTCCTCCGGCCCCTGTAAAATGGACGTGTAAGGCATCAGGAACCGCCAGTTGCCGCATGAACCTGGCGATACCGGGGAAATCGGGATTGGGGATTCCGGTTCGGTAATAACTCTGCGGATGCGTGGCATAAAAACTCAGTACCGCTACGGGTTGGGCATCATCCCAAAAACTCACCACCGATACCATCGGGTCAATCACCCCTTCCGGCTCTGCTCTCATCGCAGAATCACTGGTGGCTGTGTACCGGGTCGCCCGCACCATGCCATTTTCATCATATATATTCCGGTTGGAAGCCACTTTAAATACCTCCGCTTCCCCAAACCCGATTTTATTTACGGGTCGTGAATGCTCGAGTGATTTCTGGACAGTTTTGGTGAGATCGTGTAAAACCTCCCGGCCAAAAGACCCATCAAAATTCACCGGTGAATAAGATGCCGGGTCTGCACCCACGGCCAACAGACGTTGTTCTGCTCCCAGGTCAAATCGGGGGGCATCATGTTGATGCAACACATTGACGCTGACGCGCTCTGGAGTGGTGCCGGCAGCCTGGGCCAAACTTCCCTTGAATGCATCCATCCCTTCGTTTCCAATAGCGATCCAATCAATGGCGCACAGCACGATCGGTGCACCTGCTCCCCGGATGACAATCCCCTTCGCACGCAACCCCATATCCCAGGTCCCTACCTGCGGGTCATACGTCAGAAAATCCCGGTCGACCGGTGGTGTCACGTCCATGTCAAAAGTCGAAATACTGAGTCCGGGCTGATTCTGCTGGGCAAAACCAGAGGACATCACAAAAATTCCAACAAAGAGGAATAAAATTCTATTCCAATTTCCGGGTTGATGAGGTCGATTGCGAAGAAAGTTCATAGGCTATTTTTAGACTGAAATCAAGTGGCCGTTAAATTTAATCTTTCTCTGATGATATCCTGATCAATATCCGGGATTTTGCGGGAATTCCGCATCCACATTCAGGTCGATCTGCTCCTGTGGAATGGGCCACAACACGTGATGTGGTTCCATTCCTGCCCCCGGATTAATGGGATTATCGTTGTATTTTAAGGTCCGTTCGAGTAATTTCCCCACCCTTCGCAAGGTCACCAATCGCCACTCCTCTCCGTAGAGTTCGCGGGCCCGTTCATCCAAAATATAATCGATGTCAATATCGGAAGCGCTCACTGGTGAAGCCTGAGCCCGTGCCCGAACCCGGTTCACATCAGCAGCAGCCAGATCGGGATTACCTACTCCGAGATAAGCTTCAGCTCTCAACAAAAGGGTTTCAGCAAACCGAAGCGCATACCAATCTTTGTGCGTAATTCCACCTCCGGCACGGTTGGGCTGCAAAAAGTAATTGAGTGGATCCAGGAATTTGGTGTGCATCGGATACAAAATTTTTGTCGTATCCTCCAGTAAATTGGGACGTGGCGGGTCGTACAGACTGAAATCAATTTTCTGGTTGTGATAAGCCGATTCGGGATTGTCAAAAAAGTAATCCCGCTTAATGTTGTGTTTGGCATTTCGCATATCGGTATCCCACTCGCCCTGCCAAATCGTGTAATACACCAGGCTTGTTCCGCGAATGTTGGCTGTACCTCGACTCAGTGTATCTGAATATCCGGTATGCCGACCGTCGAAAACGGTTCCCAGTATCGATTCATAGCCATCCGGCGTCAGACCCAGGTCAAAATATCGCGGTCCAAAAATATACGCACTGCTGATCTGACCTCCACCCTGAATCAATGGTTCGACCTGAATCACCCACATCGCCTCGGTGTTCTCCGGGAGATTGTGGTTTTCAAATCCAAACAAATCGTAGTACGGATCGCCTGAACCAAAGATATCGTTACCCAGATGGTTGCCAAATCGCTGCGTCATGAGATCGTAATCAAATCCTTCGATCACCTGGGTCAATACATCCACGGCTGACTGCGGGTCATCTATTTCCAGGTAAGTCTCTCCCAAATAATGCAAAGCAGGGCCTTTGGTAATCCGCCCGGGGGCTGCCTCATTACCCGGATCCGGTAGATGTTCGGCAGCAAAGGCAAAGTCTTCGATCATTTGGGCATGGACAGCGCTGACCGGATCCCGGACGAAATCTGCTCTTGCTGACTCCACAGGTTCGGTGAGTAAAGGAATATCTCCGTACGTGGAGACCAGGTAACGATATTGAAAGGCCCGGAAAAATCGTGCTTCTGCCAGGTAGAGATTTTTTCCGGCCTGACCCGCTGCAAAGACTTCAGGATCCAGTTCTTCAATCTTATCGATCAGGACGTTGGTCATCTGGATAATCCGGTAACCCATGTTCCACGTATCGACCACGTACCGCCTGGTCGGTGAAATGTCCTTGTAATTGTTGATGTAATTGGGTGTGCGAAGCGGAGATTCTCCGACATACCCCAAATCACTTCCATGCGCACGCCAGTTCATCGTGCCAAATTCAGTGAACGAATAATAGGCATCGCGCACCCGCTGATGTATAGCGGTTATCCCTTGCAGTACTCCTTCCTCGGTCAAAAACGCATTTTCCGGAGAAAAGAAATCAAGCGGTTTTTCTTCCAGTATGTCCTCGTTACAGGACGTCAACAGGAGGAAAATGGATAAAAAGAGCAGGGATGTATTTTTTAAAATTGATATGCTGTGCGTTTTCATCGTATTATTTTTTTCTTTTAGCAAAATCATATGCATCATATAGAGAATTAAAAGCTGAGCCTGATACCGGCGATGATATTTCGCATCACAGGAGTATCACTAAGCCCTGATTCCGGATCCCAGCCTTGCCATTTGGTCCATACATATGGATTTTTACTAGAAATATAAATTTGAAGATTGTTCATACCGACCGCGCCGAGTAAGTTTCGGTCAAAATTATACGCGAGGGAAACATCCTGTAATCGTACAAAACTCCGGCTTTGATAGATCCCGCTTTCCTGAGGTGGATTGTTGTAAATTCCCGTGGTATTGGTCGTGGGAGCCTCCGGTCTCCAATACTCATTGATGGCCGAGTTGTTGTGACGATTAGGGAAATAAAATAGCGGGTTGACGTACTGAGCGATATTCGCTTTATAGTATTTGTCCCCACCCTGGATGGAGTTGATGTTCACGTTCAGGGTGAACGGTCCGTAAGTCAGGGTATTGTTGATGCTAAAGCGGTAGCTGGGGTCTGCGTACCCGATAATATCCCGATCGTCGGTTGGAGTAATCGCTCCATCGCCATTGAAATCAACGTATCGGAACTGACCTGGATACCACCCCTCGAGGGGAATTTCTCCTGCAAAAAACTCTTCCTCTGTCCATACGCCTCCGGCCATTTTATAGTCGTAAATAGCGCTGATGGGTTCCCCGACAAACCAGGCGTTGCCGATGTCCGCATCATTTTCCGATCCGTACAACCGCGTAATTTTATTTCGGTTGAGTGAAAAGACAAACTGACTTTCCCATCCAAATCGATCGGTATCAAAATTGATCGAATTCAATTTGAGGTCGATCCCTTTGTTTTGAAGGGCTCCGATATTCGCCCATACATTGGAATAACCGGCTGCCCGTGGCAATTGTCGCTGTACCAACACGTCCTCGGTGTCTGAGGTGTACAGGTCGAGTGATCCGTTCAATCTATTGTTGTAGAATCCAAAATCGATTCCCAGGTTAATTGACTCGGTGGTTTCCCACGTCAGGTCCGCATTACCCAGCGTAGATGGATAGAGTCCGATGGCGGTTGCTTTATCATATACGTAATAACCGGTCGCCATCCTCGACAGACTGGAGTACCTGCCCACGCCCTGGTTACCATTGAGTCCATAAGAAAGCCGCAACTTACCGTAGTAGTTCCCCAAATCACGCAATCCATTTTCCTCTGAAAACACCCAGGCCACGGACAACGATGGGAACGTAGCCCATTTGTTCCCGGCACTAAATCCGGAAAATCCATCGCGGCGGATGGTACCGGTGATCATATATCTGGAATTGTAGCTGTAGTTTACCCGGGCCATAAAGGCGAGACTATTTTCTTCCCATGCGCTGGAGGAGACGCTCGAAATTTGCCCCAATCCAAGGTTGTTAAAACCCAGGGCGATGTTATCAAACCCTTCCGCTCTGGAGCTTGTGGCACTACCTGACCGTCCCTCCCGGCTAAACAGAAGCGTAGAATTGATCTGGTGATTGCCAAATGTACGGAGGTAGGTGATGATGTTGTTGAGGATCCAGTCCCGGTTTTGGGAAGGGTTCTTTATCGCCAGCCCTTTGTTGGACACCCCGGACGGGGTATTGTATCCATGCAGGACATTGTTTTCCCGGCTATAAAACCGATTGGAGTAATTAAATTCATTGGACAACCCTTCAATCCATGGAATCTTAATATTGATCCGACCGGTCAGATTGAGTTGGTTGCGCTTATCGACATCGTCGATGTAGGTATAGACCAACGGATAAGGTTGGAACAACTCACCACCCAAATAAATATCATAGGAAGGTTGTCCGATGTAGTTGTTTACAAGAGGGCTGGCTACGCGAGCATTAGCCAGGCTGGCGGGCTGTCCGGAATAGTCTGAAAACGTATATCCCAGATTGGCTCCCAGGGTAATCCAGTCATTGACGTTGCTTTCCAGGTTGCTCCGAAGGGTCAGTCGCTTATAGCGATCGTTGATTTGGATTCCTTCCACGTCGGAATACGAACCGGAAAGGAAGTAATTCACTTTATTCCCGCTTGAGCCCGAAACGCTCAGATTATAATTTTGCATAGGCGCTACCTGCAGAACTTCGTCTACCCAGTCGATCGAATTTCCGGCCAGGTAATTGTCTTTTTCCTCTTGAGTAAGTAGATAGGTGGCGACAAGTTCCCGGTCAGTCACATCGGGTCGCACAGGGCGACCTTCAGGTCCTTCGGGATTGGTGGCATACCATTGGTAGACCAGATTTTGGTGGTTGTAATCCACCAGCCGGATTGCAAATTCCTCGGCGTTCATGACCCGCATGGGATTGTTAGTCATGTCCTGGAATCCATAATAAGAGTTAAATGAAATGACGGGTTTTTCAGAGGTTCCGGTTTTCGTGGTAATAATCACCACCCCGTTGGCTGACCTGGATCCATATACCGCTGCGGCGCTGGCATCTTTGAGTATATCGATGGTTTCGACATCGTTGATGTTAATATCCGCAATCGACCCGTTG
>CALGAA010000320.1 GCA_937952445.1 uncultured Bacteroidota bacterium
AAACCATTTTATTCACATGTAGCATCTACAAGGTCATTTATAGGAACTTGAGTTAAAGGTTTACTTTTTCTTCGCTGATTTATTCTTCGCCGCGGCCACGGAGGGTCGAGGCTGCCCACCCGCGGCCACGGAGGGCCAAGCTTGCCCACCCGCGGCCACGGAGGGCCGCGGTTCCCTCACCAAAGGTGGATTTACCACCTTTGATCCTGCCCAGGGTGGCAGGAATTCGTTCGGTCATCTCACCGACCGTGGATTTACCACGGTCGATCCTGCCCAGGGGTGCAGGATTCTGTTCAGTCATTCTGCTACCCGCCCCCGTACGGGGCAGTCTAACTTGTTCTCGAAATTTATTCCTGAATTGAAACCCGCTCGAGCAGTTGCACATCGGTCGTATCCGGAGGAATTGGGAAGTAAAGATACTCATCACCAAATGTGAATGGAGTAGCTTGTCTATCTATGATCTGGTATTCTGAGAAATCAGAATTATAGAGAATGGTGTATTTTTTTCGTTTCTTTTTATCCGGTGCCAGAAACAATTCCCGGGCCTCTTGTACAAAATATTTTCCATTGGCCAAAGGTTGCACATTCAGATAGCCGGGATTCTCAGCAGCATGCGTTCTGGCGTCTTCTCCTGCTTCGAGTGGTTGAGCTTTAGGCAATTCCGCCGACATATCGACCGTCCGGATGTGGTTGCCCTGCAAATCATATACATAGATCTTTGGTAATGCTGGGAATACGATGTAGATCTCATCTCGAAAAAAGGTTATACCAGGATGATCATACTCACCGAAATCATTGTTTTGATACGTAGTGGGATAATGGATATTCAGTGCTGTAAACTCTTCTGTGTCTTTGTTATAGCGACCTATCAAAGGCTCAGTAAAATCTCTGAACTCAGGATTCTTCCAAAGAGGAAAATATATTTTTCCCTTATAAAAATAAATATAGAACATATCAAATAAACCAGCCGCCTGGGTATGCGGATAGTTATCCTTTAGCAATTCAGCTGCATCTAATCGCCAATATATTTCAGAATCATCATTCAGCAAAAAGACCATATTGGGTGTGTTTTGCAGTATAAAGATGGAGTCCTTACCTTGATAATATATAGAACCAATACCCCACGAATTGGGTATTCCATGAGGCCCACTCCGCTCCAGGGACAGAGTCTTCTCATACTCCATAGTAGAAGTATTCAGGATATTGATCTGATGCAATCGCTCATCAAAACCTGCAAATAGCTGTGGGTTGGCATAATTGTGAGACCAGGTCCTGTAGGGAAATTCCCTGGTTTGATCCGGCAAAGCCAGTTTAATGGTATCCACCGACCAACTAAGATCGGAGGAGAGGATCGGGATGACGGTTTGATCGTCCAGCTTAGGCAGGTCGTTACAAGAATAAATAATAATTGAGGCTAGTAAATAAAGATAACACCTTCGATACCAAAATTCAAATCCAATCATATCTCTGAAAATTTTAATTTAATATATGATAGTATCACATGTATCAGCAGGTGTATCACAGTCAGTGCCATAAGTAGACATACACAGTCCGTCGAAACATTCAAATCGATAATTTCCCATTTCTATGGATTCAGAATTTTCTTGAATTTGTTTACTCGGTGAATCACTATTATCCCTGTCCTCAGGAACTACTAACGCAACAAAAATCAGCAATGCGAATGCGGAAACTAACATCAAAATAAAAGATTTCATAACTTATAATTTTAGTTATTTAATGAGTTGCTTTAATCGTGATTCTTTAACGGCCAATATTTTGTAAATATTGCGATATATTTATTTTAATATATTTGATTCGAGTAGAGATATCATCGTTATCACATTGAGACAGCCTTCTTCCGCAGATGTGATAATTTTCTTCAGTCAGTGACAGGCGGACGGGAGGGTAATGTATCATAACCTCTAAGCAAAAAGCGATGATTCAGAAATAAAAGCGGAAACCCACACCTCCACCAATATTAAAGTTGTCTGTATTTTTCAATGATAAACGGGGTGTGGCCTGAACAAAAATTTCAAAATCCCGAATCAGGAAATCCAGGCCAAAATTACCACTAATACCAAAATCAGTCCGGTTATCCCTGGGCTTATCACGAATCCCTATATATCCCCCAGGACCATAAAAAAAGTGTATGGTATCTTCATCATTCAAATGGGTATCAAATATAGCATGGACGTTGAGAAAGAAAAAATTGTCCCAGTCCCAGGCCGCTAAGAAATCCGTAGAGGTTCCCGGATTGTAGATTTTTAAACTGAGTCCTGTAGGTTGCCCTACCTGAATACCTAATCCTACATCCCCTGCCGCGCGTTTAGTACGACAGGTCTGCCTGATCGGCAGACTCTGTATCCCTGTGTCATTTAAGGAGAAAAGTTCATGTAGTTTTAAGGCTGCCCACCCTCGGGGCGGAACCCTCGGTTCCTTCACCGAATGTGGGTTTACCACATTCGATCCCGACTGCTTCGAGTCGGGATTGCGTTCAGTCATCCTGGGGACGGGGAAGCTCCAGCTTCCGCCATAAGATACAAGAAGTTCTTGCTCCGATAATTATGCCCAGGAAGGTTTCGATCAACCAAGCAGACAATAGCCAGCCACTATTGTTAAACTATTGATCTTTAACTATCCAGAATGATTTGTTATCTTTCTGCCTATGAAAGGAAAAAGCAACCAGCTATCAGCATGGACCACGAGCGTAGCCCTGGCTGGATTTTTATTTGGATTTGATACTGTAGTGATTTCCGGGGCCAATTTGCCTATCCGTGAACTCTGGAACACTTCGCCTCTGTTTCACGGATTTTTTATCATGTCCATGGCTTTGTGGGGGACTGTTGTAGGAGCGTTGGGTGGAGGCATTCCCACAGATCGCTACGGTCGGAAGAAGAACCTCATCCTCATCGGGATCCTATATACGGTTTCGGCGTTGGGCTCAGCTGTTGCCCCGGATCCTTATACGTTTTCCTTTTTCAGATTCATTGGAGGACTGGGCGTGGGTGCTTCAAGTGTAACCGTTCCGACTTATCTGTCGGAGATCGCACCTGCCGGAGAAAGGGGTCGGCTGGTCGCCCGGTACCAATTTATGATTGTCCTGGGAATCCTCATGGCGTTTGTCAGCAACTATATGTTAAAAGGCGTGGGGGGAGAATGGGATTGGAGGTTGATGCTGGGTGTGGAAACAATTCCGGCAGTCGTATACCTGTTGTTGGTACTTAAAGTTCCCAATAGTCCCCGATGGCTGTTGATCCACCAAAACGATCCGGAGGGTGCGAGGGACGTGCTGAAACGGATAGGCACGCCCAACGTCGACGCGGCGGTTGAGGTCATTCGGAATTCAGTCAATAAACAGAAATCAAAATCTTTATTCCAAAGGGTTTTTACGATTCCGATTACCCTGGCTTTTTTGATGGCCTTTTTCAACCAAATGTCCGGGATTAATTTTATCCTCTACTACGCGCCGGAAATTTTGGAAAGGTCAGGGCTGGGTGATCGTGCTTCGCTGCTCAATTCCATATTCATTGGTGGGGTCAATTTAGTTTTTACGATGATCGGGATGCAGCTTGTCGATCGGGTTGGCCGGAGAGTTCTAATGATGGTAGGATCGATCGGATACATCATCAGTCTATCTATGGTGACGTGTGGATTTTATTACGGACTGTCCCCGGCATTTTTACTGGTTTTTTTACTAATATTCATTGCCTCGCATGCCGTAGGCCAGGGAGCCGTCATCTGGGTGTTTATATCCGAAATTTTCCCCAATCAGGTACGAGCCGCAGGGCAATCCTTTGGGGCGGCGGTGCATTGGATCTTTGCAGCCCTGATCACACTGGTCACCCCCGTATTTCTGGATGCGGAAAATGGTATATTCCGGGATAATCCGTGGCCTATATTTGCTTTTTTCGCTGGTTGTATGGTTTTGCAATTGTTATTTGTACTTTTTTTGATGCCTGAAACCAAAGGGAGAAGCCTGGAAGAAATCCAGGATCAGTATGTGGTATAAGTTTATGGATTGCAATGAAAAGCAGGGTTGTAATTTTCGGAGTTAAAATGCGTATATTTGAGAAGACCTTCATCCGGGAACCGGGAGGCCTGATAAGAGATCACAAATTCGTGATGTAAGAATATAAGTGCCTTAATAAATTAAAATAAAGTCCATATGAAACGCCGTTCCTTCCTCCACAATTTGATAGGTTCATCCGTAGGTGCCGCAGTCATCAATTCCATTACCCGCATGCCAAAGCCAAAATCAGGACCGGGAGGACCAGTCGTCGTTTCGACCTGGGATTTTGGGGTCAAAGCGAATGCGGAAGCCTGGAAGGTATTATCGGCCAATGGACGGGCGATGGACGCCGTTGAAAAAGGGGTGCGGATCGTGGAAGCAGATCCTACCAACAGGTCGGTGGGCCTGGGTGGATTGCCCGATCGTGATGGTCATGTAACCCTGGATGCTTGTGTTATGGATGAAACGGGAAATGCCGGCTCGGTGTGTTTTTTGCAGCATATCCTCCATCCGGTCAGTGTAGCCAGGATGGTTATGGAAAAGACGCCCCATGTCATCTTATCAGGGGAAGGCGCATACCAGTTTGCCCTTCAACAGGGATTTGAAAAAACGGAACTCCTCACGCCGGAAGCGCGAAAAGCGTGGGAGGAGTGGAAAAAAACGTCCGAATACCAACCCATAATCAATATTGAAAACCACGACACTATCGGCATGATCGCCCTGGATGCCCATGGAAATCTCTCCGGAGCCTGTACCACAAGTGGGCTGGCCTATAAAATGCACGGAAGGGTAGGAGACAGTCCGATCATTGGCGCAGGACTGTACGTTGATAACGAAGTAGGTGCCGCAACTGCTACGGGCATGGGGGAGGCTGTTCTCAAAACGTGTGGAACATTTCTGGTGGTGGAATTAATGCGTCAGGGTATGAGCCCTCAGGAGGCCTGCCGTGAGGCGGTCATGCGCATCACCAAAAAGCAGAACTACAAGGACTTTCAAATAGGATTTATTGCCCTGGACAAACAAGGCAACACCGGTGCATATTGCATCCATCCCGGGTTTAGTTATGCCCTGCAAAGCAAGGATGGAGCTTCCCTCACTCCTGCCCCAAGTTACACCGACCGAAAATAGTGTTAAAAACACGTATTAAAGATTTTTGGAATAGATTTTGTATTAATCCTCATCGAAGATTGAATTGCTCGATGCTTAACGAACATTAACGCGTTCGATCCCTGCACCATAATGCCCCGGGGGGAAGGTATGGTAATGCTTTTGAGCATATACGCAGAGGGGGATCGGATCGTTAGTAAAGTGAAATCTGTCCACGATATAAAAAAACGCTATGATCAAATATTTTACATGCATCGTTATCCTATTGACCCTGGTCACCGGAGCCTTCGCACAACCTCAATTTACCTTGTCCGATGCACAGGGTAACACCGGGGATGTAGTAAGTATAGATGTTAAAGTTTCTGATTTTGAATCCATTGTAGGTTTTCAATTCGCATTGAAATTTGATCCGGCCAAACTCAAAGTGGTAGACGTCAAAAATCTGACCACAGCCATCGACGAATTTAACAATGACAACATCGATTTTTCGGCGATAAACGCCAACGCCGGATTGATTCCGGTATATTATGCCAATGCTGCCTCCGATGATGGATTTACCATTCCCGATGGTGGCGTGATGTTTACCGTTGAATTTGAAATTGTAGCTACCGGCAATACCACCGCCACGGTGGACATTCCCCAGTCGGTTGATTTCGGTGAATTTACCCGAAAGGTGGAAATTATCAACAATCAATTTATGGAGATCGGGATGAAAACAGCCAATCCCGGTACAGTAACCATCGGCGAAGGAGGTAGTGGGCCCGGGCGAGTCGGTCTGACCATTGGCACTGCATCCGGAAGCCAGGGAGAAACGGTGTGTGTACCGATTACGGTAACCAATTTCAACGAAATTATAGGGATGCAATACAGCATCAAATTTGATACGGATTTTATGGAATTTGTGGAAGGACGGGCTTTCAACCTGGAAAGCTTTAGTAATGCCTCCATCAGCTCCGAATCCATCGAATCAGACCAGGCCCTGATTATTTCATGGAATACTTCGAGTTCTGATCCCATTTCGGTGTCCAATGGAACGGTCATCGCAGAGCTCTGTTTTCGGATAAAATCTTCCTCAGGAAATTCGAGTGTGAGTTTTAGTGAAACACCCCAATCCATCGAATTTACGGCTCTGGACGGTGGGAATACGGTTGCGGTAGAAGCAAACCTGTCCAACGGGCGCATTTCGGCTGGAGGCGGTGGAGGATCCGGCAGTACGGACTGCGACAAACCAGGCTTTTCAATCGCTGCCAGTACGGTCGCTTCTCCCAAAGGATCCAACGTATGCGTGGATATAGTAGGCAAAGGCATTGACAAACTGGGTGGATTACAAACCCTCATTACCTGGGATCCGGAAATCCTGAGCAATCCCACCCTCGAATCGGTAAATCTCAACCTTGGCGGATTGGATTACAGCCTGGACAAGGGCGCTGACGGGATCTTTATTTTAGCATGGACCTATTCCAATACGGATCTGGCCGGCTTAACGCTCGAAGACAATTCGATCCTGTTCAAACTCTGCTTCGATGTGATAGGGGATGATGGTGCCAGTACCAACATTTCTTTTGTCGAAGATAACAATACCGCCCAGTTGGCCACCAACATTGAAGGTGAGCCCTTTACCTTCCAATCGTGTGAAGGATCTGTGACGGTAGGTCAACCGCAGGGTGTTATGGTTCAAAGAAATAATCCGACCTGTCCTGGAAACAATGATGGATCGATTTCATTAACCGTTAGTTCGGGACAGTCTCCATATACATTTGCCTGGACAAAAGACGGTCAGAATGTGGGCGCTACGGCGACCCTCAATAACCTCACCGCCGGAACATACTCTTACGTGGTGACTGATAACGGCGGAAATGAAATAGGCAGCGGGGATGTTCAGTTGAGTGACCCCGACGAGATCATGATTACAGCAGATATTACCCAAATCAGCCAGGGCAATGACGGGGCTATCGATGTCACCGTGTCCGGCGGTACGGGAAGTTATATGTACAACTGGAGTACCGGTACAGACGACGAAGATTTGACTGGCTTGGGGACCGGTACGTACACCCTGACGGTCACCGATGCGAATGGGTGCTCAGTGAGTGAAAGTTTTACCATTGGAATGGGTGAATTCAACGTAGTGATTGAGAGTACCACCAATTATGGGGAGTACGATGTCAGTTGTAACGGGGAATCCGATGCCACGCTCCGGGCCCGGGCTACATTTGGCGCAGCTCCATACACGTATGAATGGAGTACAGGTGACAATACGGAAACCATCCAGAACGTAGGTGCCGGCGAGTATAGCGTGACGGTCACTGATAGCGAGGGGAATAAGGCTCAGAACACCTATACAGTTACAGAGCCTGACCGGATCGTTGTTCGGGTAATTACCACTCCCTCCTACGGAGGAGACGCCGGAACTGCGAAAGCTGAAGTCCAGGGAGGGACCCAGCCATACACGTATTCATGGAACGATAAAACCCCGGGTTCGACCACCGTCTTTATCGGTGGATTAACTACGGGGCGGTATCAGGTAGTGGTGAAGGATGCCAACGGGTGTATGGCTCAGGGTGTGGGCAATGTTTCTGAAGATGATCAGGATTGCTATACGTCTTCGCTGGTAATGACCCCCAACGCAGATGGTCTGAATGACGAATTGAGGATTGCCTGCGTCGAAGGCACGATCAATGTCCTGACCATATTTGACCGCTATGGCGCCAAGGTATATCGCGAAGAAAATTACAATAATTTGTGGACCGGAATTGATTCGGATGGTCAGGCTCTGGGAGATGGTGTATATTATTATGTTCTGGAGGTTCAGGAACCCGATGGTACGACAACGCATCACAAGGGGCACATCACCCTATTGAGAAGGTTAAATTGATATAACGCACGGAATTTGACTAACAACAGACAGGCAAGTACTATGAAAAAGAATATTACACTCTATATATTGAGCATTCTGGTCCTTGGAATGATCCATGGAAAAGTCTCTGCGCAGGAGGCGGCTTCGTACCAGCATTACAAGATCAATTACCATCTGATCAATCCCGGAGCTACGGGCATGAAAGGCCAGGTGATTATGTTAAATTACATCAACAGATGGAATTCTTTTCCGGGGAATCCCCAGACCTTTACAGCCACATTCAACGGTATGGTCAGTGATAACATCGGATTGGGTGCGATGGTTTTATCCGACAATCTGGGCTCGTTGAACAAAACAGCCGGCGTGTTATCCTATGCTTATCAGTTCGATATCGAAGAAACAAGGTTGAGCATCGGATTGTCGACAGGCTATGAGCGGTATAAATTGCAGGCCTCTGCCCTGGTGGGTAACGGACTGGATCCCGATGATCCGATTATCAATCAGGCGGCCCGGGGATACGACGTATTCGATGCTGCTTTTGGATTGCATGCACAATTACCTGATGGATTTTTTGCGGGTCTTTCAATGCCCAATCTTATCCGCACCCAAGTCGATAGCGACGCGAATAATACGGAGACGGAAAGTACTTTGTTCAAATATTTTGTGGGGTATGCCGGATACCGGATGGATTTTCCGGAGCATAATTTTGATTTTGAACCGTCACTGGCTATCAGAAAAGTGAGAAATGCCCCGTTTCAGGTTGATTTCAATTTATTGGGATACTACGCGAACGATCAATTGATCGGCGGTTTTACATATTCCCTGGGTGGGGGTAACGCTGCCAATATTTTGCTCGGTACCAGAATCAATCTGATGACCATCCTGTATTCCTATGGCGTATCATTTTCCGACTTTCAGTCATATAATAATGGCTCGCATGAAATATCGGTCCAATTTGACTTGTCCAGACCAGCTGAGGAGGAGACTAATGGTCGAAGACGCCGGTAGAATCTAATTCATATACACATAATGTAACAGGTGTTAATCGCCTTATGAGACACAATTAGTCTGACTAATTTAAGGGCTCAATATGCTGAAAATCAAACTGGTGACATATATTTTTTTTTAGTTATAAAAAACTGGTACGATTAATGCATAATGGATATATAACCAAGAAACCTATTAAATAGAACCCGGGCACACAAGGAGTGCCCACAACCAAGAACCAATTTTTTAACCCAAAAACTCGAGATTTTAGATATCAACTGACTCTGTGAATGAATGAACCTTTACACCTAAACTTTACCAATCTATTTTTCCTCATTCAAACAGCCTCGTGTTGTTCTCGTCACAGATAGGTCCCTATCGTAAAATTTCAGTTCAAAATTTCATTGAAACCCAATTTCATTAACCAAAACTTTGTTGGAAAAACCGATTTTTTTTAACCAAAACTAGAACTCATGAAAAAGACGAATTTTACGAAAATTCCGCAGAAGTGGTGTCTGGGCTCAAACTGGCTCAAAGGAATGATTCCTTTGTTGGCTCTGTTTGTGTTCGCGCTGCCGATGCAACTACAGGCGCAGCAAGCGCCAAACTGTTCCAACTTCTCTCCGTCCATCGATGCGGAAGGGAATATCATTGTGGGAGCAGATGATTTTGTTTCCAATCACGTGGGAGTGGGATATCCCCTCACCGTGAATTTGGTCAACCAGTGGGGTGGCTCCATTACTACGTTTGTATTCCAGGATGGAACTCAAACCGTGGAATGGAGTGCTTGTTCCTATTTGGGAAAATCTCTGTCATATACGGCGACAAACAGTGCAGGGACCTGTACCCAGGGAGTGATGACACTCAGTGGTACGCCGTCTCTCATTTTGACCTCCAATTTCACAGGAAGAACCGGAGCGAATACGGATACCAATAAAATCGTAGTTTATTGTGGTGCCATACCTGTTCCATCTTCGCATATTCCATCTGTGGTATCACCATGTGGTGGAAGCGCAAGTACACCTCGGGTACAACCTGACTGGATCATGCCCGTTCCATGTAATGTGGAGAGTGATACAGCCAAGATCATTTTCCGTACCTGGGAAGTATATGACAAAGTAGGGAATCTGTATACTTTGACCGATACGATCGTTGTATACCGACTGCCAAGATTGACTCCTGGTGCCTTTGTCGGTACATTTGAAGATTCTTTTTATTGCGAAATCATACCTGTGCCTCAGTATGGGGAAGGGTTGAAGCGATATGCTTCATGGAAGCAACCTGTTGGTTTACATGATTATGAATTGCCATATTCCAAATTGCAGGGGGTAACTTACGAGATACCTGGAACCATTATTTATGCTGGATTAGCAAATGCTGCAGCTCAGGGTCCGGACGTATTTGAAGAATACCTGGATTGTGTGATTCTGCGTAAAGCAAACGGGTATGAAGTGACCATCCGGGAAATTGTCACTGGTGAATATCTGAATAAAGTGATTGCTAACGCGACCAACGAACAAAGAGTTTATGGATTCTTACAGCTACTAATTGAACTAAATGAAAATCCCATCGCTATTGCTTTCCACGGCCTGGTTGGTGAATTCTTCCCTTACCTGTTGCTTCAGCATGGGGACTGGATTCTCTCTGAAGGTGGAGATTTTGTGGAAGTTACTCAGGATTGGTTCTACAATGGACATGGGAATTCTCCTTTCTGGTTTGCCGGAGGATGGCCATCCATTTATGGAACAGGGGATTGTATTTCGTACTGTGACGTAGGATCTGGTAGTACATTTGACTGTATCCAGATCACTGTTCCTAGTTTGACAGTTGATGGAGGAATGGCAGGTGAAGATTGCGATACCATTTGTTTGCCCACTGGTCCTCATTGTGGCATAACCATCACCCAGGATGCAATCGCTGATTGGACCGGTTCATGTCCTCAAACCCGAGGTGTAGACAGTTGGATAACTCAAAATTGCTGGGCAGTAACAGAAAACCGATGTGCTGCAGACGATGGTGTAGTAGAATGTGGAGCTCCTTTCGTAGCTGAGGAAAACAGCATTATTGTGGATTATAGCTGTTCTGATAAAGCCGTAAAAGTTCACACCAGCCAATGGCAGACG
>CALGAA010000321.1 GCA_937952445.1 uncultured Bacteroidota bacterium
TGGTCTGGAAAAACCCACCGGACAGTTCCCTGCAGAAAAGTGGCCTTTGAAGTGGGGTACTCTCCACGGATACCCAGGCTTATATATCGTGAAAACCCTTCCAGAAAAACATGAAATATAAAAATTTTCGGATCCGTGGTAACAAATCGGCATAGCTCTACGTCTAAGAGCTACCATGACGCCTACTGAGTTCAACAAATGCGTGGATGAGCACGCCGATTCACTGTTCAGATATTGCGTTGGTCTGACCGGTAACCAGGCAGATGCAGATGATTTAGTTCAGACTGCGTTCAGAAAGCTCTGGGAAAATGTAAACGAGTTGGATCACAAAGTGGCCAAATCCTGGCTGTTTCGAACAGCCTACCGCTCCATGATCGATAATTACCGCAAGGTAAAAAGAGAGCGGGAATACCGAAATCGACAAGTGGAACGATCGATGGAATTTGAAAGCTCGATCGAAGAACGGGACTTGGTGCGAAAAGCACTCGAAGTTCTTACTGAAGAACAAAAAAACCTGATCCTGCTCCGAGATTACGAGGGGTACTCATACCAGGAACTATGTGATTTGACGGGAATGTCCATGCCCGCTGTCAAAACGACCTTGTTCCGATGCCGAAAAAAACTGAAAGAAAAACTGTTGGAAATGAATTTTACAAAATATAAAGTAAAATGAAAATTACGATTGATAATTACGAAGCCTATGTCCTGGACTTCCTGGAAGGAAACCTGGACGCAAAAGAAGAGGTTGAATTCCGTCGATTTTTGGAGGAATATCCAGAAGTTAAAGAGGAATTGGCAGGGATCGATCAAATCATCGTAGTTCCGGACCTCACCCTGACATATCCGCATAAAGAATCACTATACCACAAGGAACATAATCGAATTATCCCACTTTGGAGGTCCCGCTGGATGATTGCTGCTGCAATCGCTTTACTCCTGGGGGTAACCACGGTATTGTTTATCAAGAACAGTTCCGCCCCGTCGAACATCACTCTCACCAATAACCAACCCCATACCACAAATGAAAATGAACTACCAGCTATTTCATCAATGCCGGCAGAGCAACCTGAAACAAATGTCATGGCCCAAAAGGGAAATGTTCCAGGACAGGAGGCACAAACCGACGCAGACTCGCCGGCATTGATTTTTGAAGAAACGACAAAGTCGGCTCCGGAGTCGGTGAGAGAAAGTCCGCATAACGATCTGGCCCAAGAAGAGGTCGCTCCTATCGTACCGAACGAAACGCTCCGGGTGGAAATTGAACCTGATGATCCCATAGGGGAACAGCTTCAGCCATCGGCCGCGATTCAACCGGTCGAGGTGGTCGCCCTCCTTCCCTCATCGCCGGTGCACATTAACGCCCCGCAATCCACACCAATTCCCTCGGTAGAATGGAACACCAGGGAAGAATTGGTTCAGTTCGAAATACGCATACCGGGCGAATTTTTGTCCGAAACATGGACCGACGTGAGCCTGAACAATATTAAAAGCAAGCTTTTACCCGAATTTTTATCTAGCCGAAACAATAAATAATCATGAAAAACTGGAAATTTTTATACGTTATCATTCTTGCAATAGCTATTAACCTGAGCTCTGTCAATGGTCAGGACACTTCATCCCGATCTTCCCGGGATAGCCTGGATATGAAAATCGAAAATGCAGAGCGCGAAATCGAAGAAATGGCGCAAAGATTAGAGCAATTGTTGTCCAAATTAGGGGAAAAAACTTCCCAACAAATCGAAGAGGAGGTGACCCGGGAAATCCGGGAAGCCATGCGTGAACTCGAACGGGAACTGGAAAACCTGGACCGGGAATTGGAGGAAGAAAGTGAAGCACCCCGGGCAGAAGAGAAAAAAAATGAATCCTTCAGTGAGGTAATCGATGGTTTGGATATCAAATGGAATAAACGAAAAGATCATTTGGCCAACGTGAAGACCCGGTGGTTTTTAGCGGATCTGGGATTCGCCAGTTACATCGCCCCCGATCCATTACCCGAAATTGAGGGCATCAATCCAATGGAGCCGGACATTCTCAATAGTGTAAGCTGGCGATTACATTTGGTCAATCAGCGTATCAACATCATCCGGCACCACCTCAATCTGGTATATGGAGCAGGGTTTTCCTTCAACTTCTACGGCTTCTCCAACCCTGTAACCCTCGCTCATTCCAGTCCGAGTGTTCAATTTACCTTAGCCGAAGGGAATGACGCATCCTATAAAAAGAATCATTTACGTGCAGCGTATCTTCACCTGCCTGTAATGCTCAACATCGAGACCAACCCATATCAGAAAAGCAAAAGTTTCCACTTCAATGCTGGTGTCTATGGAAACGTTCTTCTGGGTGGTAAAACCTCCCAAAAAACCAACAATCGCAAAACCAAGATTAAGGATAAATACAATTTAGAAAATTTTCAATACGGTATAATCGGTCAAATCGGATACGGCCCGATTACAATTTATGGAACATATGGATTGAACGAATTATTCAAACCCGAAAAAGACAATGGGTACACCGTCCAGCCCATTACATTTGGGATAAAATTGATTCCGTTTTAATTGCGGTACTATCATCACCGAGAAACCGAGAAATTATTCGTTCCATTCATAAACTCAAAAGGCAGCTCAGTTGCTTCATCACGAGCTGCCTTTTTTAGTACCTAAAAGCCATGGCAAATTAACCCTATTTGGCTCTTTTGAACTTCAATTCGCAGTGTATCAGCGATTTACAAAAACAATGGTACACTACATTTTTTGGTATTT
>CALGAA010000322.1 GCA_937952445.1 uncultured Bacteroidota bacterium
AAAAGGGAGACAACGCCAACTCGAGAACTTGCGACCAGGCTTGCTGTGATTCATCCGCCAATATCCGTTTACGAAGAATCGGTAAAAAATCAGGGGTAACCCATAGTCTGGGGTGATTGAGAGGTGGGGTAATTTCGGGAACATATCCTTCTGCTTCCATAGCAAACAAAGGCTCCGTTTCGAGCACCTGGCCGGCGTTTTCGAGGTGGGTCGGTACCATATCTATATACTGGTTTTGAATGTTGGAATCCGAAAAATCCTCCTCTAAAACGGTCAGGTTAGCTGCACTCCCCCATACAACAAGTCCCAATATTGATCCTGTAATCAATAACCATTGGTGTGCATAATATTCAAATGCTCTTACAGCCATGGATTTTATTTTCCTCAAAATATTAATTCCATCCCGGATTCTGAGTCAGGTCGGGATTGATATCGATCTCTACCTGAGGTATCGGCCACAAGTAGAAATTTTCCGGAAACCCCCGCTGCCTAATATTTACACCGGTAAAGGTCTTCATCCAAACACCATCAATTTTTTCCCTGGCCAGCATCCACCGTCGCAAGTCGTCATATCGCTGCCCTTCGCCTGCCAGTTCAACCATCCGTTCGTGTTGAATTTTTTCAAACATTTCCTCCTCATTGAGTCCCCCAGGCAAGTCCGGCATTCCGGCTCTTTGGCGCACCATATTCACCGCTTCATACACCGAGTCGTCCGGACCGTTATAGAAGTTTTGGGCTTCGGCATACATCAAATACACATCAGCCAACCTGATAATCGGAATATTGACGGGCACATTTCTCGCCAGGGTATGGGATGATCCCCTGGGCACGAACTTGCGCCAGGCATAACTACCATTTTGCCAAATGGGCACGTAGGCATCCGGATCGGAATCGTCTACCGGGAATTTATAAAGATAATCCTTTCCCCCTCTGCCATGGAACGAAGCCCAGGGCACCACAATCGACTGATGTAGCCGAGGATCTCTGTTTTCAAATAATTGACGAACAGCATCTTCATCGTTCCAATCCTCCGGGTTGTCCGGGTCAAAAGGCGCGCCCTCAGCATTGGTAAATCGGCTGAAATCAAAAGCTGAACCGTCAAGCATTTCAAATGCGTTCACAAGGTGGGGTGTGGGACGCGTCCGTTGAGATCCGGGCGTAGATCCCATGGCATTTCCATAGTTAAGATCGGTAGCGATTCCATATCCGTCCTCAGCTACATACTGGACGTCGAAAATGACTTCGCGATTATTGTTTCCT
>CALGAA010000323.1 GCA_937952445.1 uncultured Bacteroidota bacterium
CTCCCAATAATTTTGATGAAGTCCAATCTTTTATTTGTTCCGCCATTCGAATATATTCCGTTTATATTTGCAAATTGTGGTGTTGTCTTAAGGAGACAACGTCATCGAAAAATCATGGTTCACAGTTAAGCTGTGGAAAAAACAGACCGATCGATGACTTTTCCCAACCGATTGAGTTGGAGGTGCAAATATAAAAGATGTAAATGACATTTTGTCAGATAAAAGTTTATTATTGTAGATAACCACGCAGAAGAAGATGAAAAAATTAGCCTTACTGGGGCGGCATTTGGGCCATACTTTTTCCCCGTCATATTTCGCTGAAAAGTTTCAAAGAGAAGGGATAGAAGGCTTCGAATATGGCACCATCGAAATGGCGGAAATTACGGAGTTTCCGGCGGTGTTGGAAAAAGATCCGGCTTTGGTCGGCTTTAACGTGACCATTCCCTACAAAACCGATATCATTCCCTATTTGGATGCCCTCGATGAAACCGCTGCCTTTATCGGGGCGGTCAATACGATACAGGTTCGTGAAGGGAGGTTGAAAGGATTCAATACGGATGTCATTGGGTTTCGTAAATCGCTTGAAAATTTTCTGCCGGAAGATTTTGCAGGTCGGGCATTGATCCTTGGCACCGGGGGGAGTAGCAGAGCGGTGGAATTTGTACTGGATAAAATGAACATTCCCTTTCATTTTGTCAGTAGAAAAGCCATCCCCAGGGGGTATACGTATGGTCAATTGACTGCTGACATTATGGAAACCGTGTCGTTAATTATTAACACCACCCCGCTGGGCATGTTCCCGGATACTGACCGTGCTCCGGATATACCATACCATATGTTGGATGAAACCTATTATATGTTTGATCTGATTTACAATCCGCCAGAAACCCGGTTTATGGAACGTGGAAAAGTTCAGGGAGCGCAAGTCAAAAATGGATATGAGATGCTGGAGTTGCAGGCTGAAGCGTCGTGGGAAATCTGGAATGCGCATGGAAGGTGAAGGTCCAGTTCAATTTGAAAGTACCGAGATCGCTTTTGCCTATAAGAACGATCGACAGTTGCGGTTAGCCTATTGGCTTTTCCGCCTGATGAGCCGGCCTTCCTGGGCAGATTTTTTCGCACGGGTGGGTTCCATTGTGCTTTCGCTACGACTTCCATTGAGTCAATGGATTATCAAACAGACTATTTACCGGCAATTTATCGGTGGGGAGTCATTAGAGGATTGCGAACCGGTGATCGAGAATTTGAAGAATTTTGAGTGTCAGGTGGTGCTCGATTATGCTGTGGAGGGCATACAGGAGGAGTCAGCTTTCGACGAAGCCCGGGACCAATTTATTCAAACCATCCATTTTGCGGCCAATCATCCGTCGGTCCCGGTGGTCACGATTAAAATCACGGCTATAGCACCATTCCAGATCCTTGAAGCATGGGCCAGACCGGAATTGCGAGGGACAGATTTTGATGAAAAATGGGACCGGGCAATAACCCGCCTGACAGAAATTTGTGACCAGGCCACCCATTATGGGGTCAAGGTGTTTATCGACGCAGAGGAGTCCTGGATCCAGGATGCCATCGACTTTTTGGCGGACTCCAGGATGAAAGCCTATAACCGGGACGAAGTCTATATTTACCATACATTCCAAATGTACCGCCACGACCGGTTAGCGTTTCTCAAAAAATCGCATTCCAATGCCCTGGCGGAAGGGTATATTCTGGGCGCAAAGTTGGTGCGGGGCGCCTATATGGAAAAAGAAAGGAAACGGGCGAAGGAATTGGGCTATCCCAGTCCAATTTCAGACAACAAACAAATCGTGGACCGGGATTACAACGAAGGTCTTTTATTTTGCGCCGGCCATTACGAAAATATAGCTTTGTGTGCGGCCACGCACAATCTCATCAGCTCCAAACTTCTTGCTGATTATATAACTACACTGCCGGTAAGGAATGATCATCCGCATCTCAATTTTTGTCAATTGTACGGAATGGGAGATGATATCACCTTCAATTTGGCGAAATACGGCTTCAACGTGGCCAAGTACCTGCCTTATGGACCGGTAAAGGAAGCATTTCCATACCTGGTGCGCCGGGCAGAGGAAAACAGGGCCATGTCCAATGAATTCAACCGTGAATATCAGTTGATCAGGCAGGAGGTGATCCGCCGACGTCATGCAGATTGAGTTCGAAACCGGATTTATTTTGGGCCTAAATGAATCGTTCGGTTCAAGAGCTTTATTTAAATTCCAGGTGGGGTAGGCGCTCCTGTGTCTTTGCACAATCAAACCCCAGATCCCAATCGATGATATGGTGTTCTTAAGCCAGCTTCCGATGTCCTCAGCGTATGCACTTTGTTATTTAATTCGTGTTCCCTATCTTAGAAGATCAATAATACAAAAATCGACTCCATGCCTGCGCCACATAGTGAATTTATCTTTTTGTCCCACTGTGGACTGAGTCCGTTGTATCCTGGTTCCCGTAAAGTAATGCATGAATTGATTGACTATCATGCTAGTCAGGGGGATGCCCTTTTTCGGGATCATTATATGCAGACATTGGATGAGGCTCATACGTTGTTTGGGCAATACTTTAATACCCGACCTGAAAATATAGCGATGGTCAGGAATACCACGGAAGCGATGTCCATGATCGCCAATGGTTATCCGTGGGAGGAAGGTGATGAGCTTGTTTTGTACGAACACGAGTATCCCGCCAATTTCTATCCCTGGGTCAATCAAAAAAGCAAAGGTGTCCGGATCCGGACCCTCCGAAATCATATGCCGTTTCATAAAATTCCCACACATCTTCCGGGCCGATGGGATTGGGAAGAATTGGAAAGGACGGTGAATGATAAGACCCGGATGATTGTGATGAGCCATGTTCAGTTTGTTTCTGGCTTTGCAGCAGATTTGGAAAAATTGGGTCAATATTGTGCCGACCGAAACATAGATTTCATCGTGGACGGAGCCCAAAGCATTGGGGCATTGCCCATCGATGTTGAAAAATTCAATATAGCAGGTCTTTCGGGGTCAGGGTGGAAATGGATGCGAGGTCCGATGGGCATTGCTCCCTTTTTTACCAGCCCTGCTTTAAGGGAAAAAATGGCCCTCACGATAGTAGGGGCAGAAACCATGGTACAGGGAACCGATTTTCTCAATCATGACTGGAATCCGCACCAGTCTGCCCGCCGCTACGAATATGCCACATCGTCGGCTTATCTTGTAGCTGGGTTAAACAGAGCGCTGAAAGAGGTGTTCCTGGTCTGGGATAGTCAGCAACTCATTGATCGATTGGTTCATTTGCAGGATCATTTTTTACATCATCTTAATCGATCTGATTTCATTCCTTTACTATGGGCCCCGGAAAATCGGTCTGGTATTTTGAGTTTATTTCATCCGCGGGCTGAAGATGCCGTAGCCTATCTTTATGCCAAAGGGATCGTGGTATCGTCGCGGGGTGGTTTCATTCGGATCGCCCCCCATTATTATAATTCTGAAGTTGAAATGGAATATTTGGCGGAAAACCTGAATAAGTTTATATGAACTTAGTTTACTTAATTAAAAATTCAATGGTTACCACTTTTTTGGAAGACCTGCAACCCCGGCTGCAATTCGGTTCCTAACTTAAATTCCTATAATTGACTTTATTGATTCTACGTGTGAAAAATATAATTGGTTCTGTTACTTTTTTTGCTAATAAAAAGTAACCGAAAAAGCAGCCCTCTGCAAAGGCGCCCCAGCTCGCGCACAAGCTTCAGCTCAAAGGATTCTGCTTCGACACCCCTTTATAACTATGGTTGTTCGTATTAACCCAGGTTCATTTAACCATGTCTGGACTTCAAAATGGGAATGAAAGATCAAGGATCGTATCTTTCTCCCAGCTTTCGGTATTTGTCCTGCCATTTACCAAACTCCAATGGAAAGGATACGCCTGAAATAATGCGACCGGGTGGGATTTTTTGGATATCGAACAGTTCAAAAGGGTCGACGTATTCGCCGTACCGTTCAAGGGTCAATTGACTGCGAGCCACCAGAATATGGATCCTGTCGAAAAAATGCTCCCTGATATATCTTTCATCCGGGAGCTGTTCCCACGAATGGCGAACCCTCGAAATTTGATCCTCCAGGATTTGTTGGATTTCGGCAAGAGGAATACCTATCGTCATGACAGAAATCTCTTCCGATCGGCGATCTCTTTCAGCGTCATTGATGTCATTGGTTAGTTGAAACAGGCCACCCAATTCGAGCAGGAAATCCCTTTCCTCGTCTTCGATGGTTCGGTTAATACTACTTCTGTAAAACAAAACGGCATTTCCTCCTTTTTCTCTCGTTATTTGAAGTAAATCGTGGATGTTCAACTCCGGATTTCGTTGATGAGAAGTTTTTTTCTGGGCCTTCATAATACCCTGGATGCTATCCTCCAGAATGCGTGGGTGCCCCGTAAAATGTTCGTAAATTTCCTTGTACAGGAATTGGCAGAGGTGTTCCTGAATGTAATCGGTGGAAATGATATAATCCGGTTCGTCCATCAGGTGGATAATTCGGTCTACCGGTAGGTGGATGGTGTCAAATAAATCATCAAACAATCCCGTGACCAGGGCCTGTGCTGTGATTACTTTACGATGTTGACTACTGATGGGTATGTCGTGCAGGCGAAATAAGGCATCATGGATAATCACCGGTACCAGGACTCCATACATATAGCGATATCTATTCCAGGACAGGGCAGACCAGTCTTCCCTGTAGTGGCTGGGTAGATCCCGGTGCATACGGTCCTGCAATCGGATTGTGTCCCACCATTGGCGGAGGCAATCTGCTACGAGCGGAAAAACCATGACGTTTTTTGCATTCTGATATCAAAAATAACATTTTTATTCTATCCGGATTTCACAGTCTATTCTCAATTTAAGCGAATTTGATGCCATTGAGCAATAATGGGTATCAGGTAATTTACCATTCCATGCGTTTTTGATGTCTTCGGTGAAGATGTTCCCCGGTTCGATGAAATAAGGTCAATATTTTTATAGAAAATTGGCAGCAAGGTCCCTGATTATTCAGGGTTTATCTGGTGTTCCCCTGACCGATCCATCCCAGATGGGTGTGTTTGAAATTATCCGGGTATTTGAGTCCGTATCCGAAGATCCGGTCCAGAGCAGAATGCCCGAATAGGATGATACCGATCAGCATCAGCAAAGGATTGGTCAGGAAAAAACCTATGCCATATACGGCAATTCCCATTAATTTGTGGTGAAAAAGGTTGTACATCCAGGCGCCAATTCTGGGATTGAAGGCATATCCTATCATCGACAGGTCCGGCAATAAAAGACAAGCGGGGAAAATCCACCACGTGTATGGCAATAAACTAAATAAAAATATAGAGAGCAGAAATTGCCCCAATTCTTCAAATTTTAAAAGAATATTCATCCGATTGTGGTTCTGGTTTAAAAAGTGGGTTTTGTTTTTATTCATGATTCGGATCTTTGATCACTTTCTTCTTCTTTACCAGCCTCAATAGCCTGGTCTATTTCTTTTTCTTCTTCCACATCCAATGTTTCGTCCGGATCTTTGTTTTGGTCGTTGGCATCCGTGATGTGGAAACAACACCCTATCGGAAAATGGTCGGAGCCTATGTCAGGATAACGGAAAAGTTTATCGACCACGATATTTGGACTGTGAAAAAGCAAGTCGAGCGGCACTCGGAAAAACCAGTATTTGGTATGAAAGGATGATAGAATTTTCCGACCGATACGGGCATCAACCAGCCCACTGGCTTTGCGAAATAGGATCGAAGATCGCGCCCACGCCACATTGTTGAAATCGCCTGCTGCAATGACAGGCATATCCACATTTTTGATCCTTTTAGCCACCGAAAGCAAATCACCGTCTCGTTCAAGCGAGTTTTCTTCTTCGGTAGGACTGGGGGGAGGTGGATGGACCCCGAAAAATCGAAAGCGCCGCCCCTCGCTCGTCTCCAGTTCGGCTTCAATGCTCGGAATATCATCCGATACAAAATAATGCGTACGAATCTGATGAGTTTTAAGGCGGGTATAAAAATGCATTCCATACGTATTCTCGAGAGTTACTTTTTTAAATGTGGGATATTCCGTTTCCAATTTCCGCATGGCTCGTTCCCAATCGCTATTGCTTTCCATTGTGAGAATTAGATCAGGTGATTCCCGTTCGATGAGGTGGATGAATCGGTCAAATTGCTGGTTGGATTGCTGTACGTTAAAAAAAATTAGCTTGATTATCTCAGTATTTCCTTTCGAATTTGGAGCCTGGGCGACATTTGTCAATCGGGTGTACGGCGCCAACAACCAAATGTGATAAACCATCAGAATGATTTGCGGAATCTGGACATACCAGAGCCATGGATGGCTTTCGATAAATAAAAACGTCAGAATTATGATTAGAATTTGAACGACCAGAATCTGTTGTTTGATGAACTCTGCCGACCGAAAAACCCAATGAGAATGCCGAACAAACGGAAGAATGCTGATAAGAATAATGATCGTGGAAATCAAACCAATCACAGGAACCATGGTTTACATTTTTTGCATTTTTATGCGACCGATTGTAGTAAGGTGGCTTTTATTTGGTGGTGTCATAAGTTCTGGTTGATTTTGGATCAAGTTAAAGTTAGCAATTCATTCCAATAAATCAGCAGAAAATCTGAACCGGGCATTGTGTAGATGACGTCAGAAACAGCTGCGGTATATTTTTTGGGCAAGTGACCCTATTTCACTACCATCAGAATGCCCAGGAAGACTATCTTCTTCTACATCACCTTAAATAGTAATTTCTTCGTAATTTTATGCCAAATTAAATAGTTGGATTATGCATGCTTTATCATTTGTATCTGTTTTGATATTGCTATCGGTTCTGATTTCGTGCGTTGATTCGGACCAAAGTTCCGGGCGAACTTACCCTCCATTTGATACCCCATATCCCCCAACGGAAAAAGGTGACGTGGTCGAGCATTATTTTGGGACTGAGGTAGCAGATCCTTATCGGTGGCTGGAAGTGGATACAGCGGCTGAGGTCGAAGCCTGGGTGGATGCTCAAAATGAGGTGACGTTTTCGTATTTACACGGAATTCCTTTTCGCAATCAAATTATGGAGCGATACGAGCAACTTTTTAATTATACAAAATTTGGAGTGCCGCATCAGGTAGGCGATCATTTGATCTATTATAAAAACGATGGACTACAGAACCAACCGGTTATTTATATCGGAAAGAAAGGGGAGGATTTGAGTCAGGCTAAAGTCCTGATTGACCCTAATACATGGTCAGAGACTGGCACTACAGCCATATCGCTGATTGGATCTTCCTCTGATGATCGTTATATGGCGATTCTGATCCAGGAAGCTGGTTCAGATTGGGGAAAGATACAGGTCATCGATTTGGAAAGCAAAGAATTATTGGATGATAAGTTGGAATGGGTGAAATTTTCCGGTGCGGCCTGGCATGGAAATGGGTTCTTTTACAGCAGATACCCCGAGCCCCAACCCGGGATGGAATTGAGTGATCAAAATAGTTTTCACAGTGTATATTACCATCAATTGGGTCAGGAGCAGTATGAAGATGAGTTGATTTATCGAGACGAGGAAGCACCCAAAATGTATCACAACGTATCGGTTACCGAAGACGGGGAGTATCTTATTATGTACAAAGCCAGTGGAACCGACGGATTTGAAACCTGGTTTAAGCCCCTGCACCTCGCAGGTGCAGATTTCCAGCCTCTTTTTACCGGGTTTACAAATAAAAATTCGGTTGTCGATCACCGGGATGGATACTTCTATGTGCATACCGATGTGGATGCCCCCAATTACCGTTTGGTCAAAATTGCCGTCGATCAGGTGGACTCCCAATCCTGGGAAGATGTGATCCCGGCGCAGGAGTTTTTGCTGGAGTCGGTCAACACAGCCGGAAACAAATTATTTGCCCGGTATTTGGAGAATGCAACCCATCAGGTGTATATCTACAATTATGATGGGGTCGAAGAAAGCCAGGTATCCTTACCCGGAACGGGGTCGGTGGGCGGTTTTGGAGGGGACCAGGAGAGCACCGAAGTCTATTATGCGTTTACCTCATTTACATACCCAACCACCGTTTTTCGGTACAATTTGGAAAGTTCAGAATCGGAGGTCGTTTTTCCGTCCAATCTCGATTTCGATCCCAATGAATATGAGGAAAAACAGGTGTGGTACAACAGCAAAGACGGCACCCCTGTTTCGATGTTTATCGTCCATAAAAAAGGAATTGAGATGGATGGGTCCAATCCCACGTTATTATACGGGTACGGGGGATTTAACATTAGCATGGGGCCTTCCTTTTCGGTATCCAATTTAATATTATTGGAAAAAGGTGGGGTATATGCTATGCCCAATCTTCGCGGGGGAGGGGAATACGGTGAAGAGTGGCACCAGCAAGGGATGTTGGAAAAAAAGCAAAATGTCTTTGACGATTTTATAGCAGCCGCGGAATATCTGATAGCTGAAGGATATACCTCCTCTGAAAAACTCGCCATTTCGGGTCGTTCCAACGGCGGATTGCTGGTAGGAGCCTGTATGACGCAACGACCGGAACTGTTTCAGGTGGCTTTCCCGGGAGTAGGAGTACTGGATATGCTCCGATTTCATAAATTTACCATTGGATGGGGTTGGGTGCCTGAATATGGCAGTAGTGATGATCCGGAGCAGTTTAAATTCCTATACGCATATTCACCTTATCACAATCTGGAGCCTGGAACAGAATATCCGGCCACGTTAATTACGACCGCAGATCACGATGACCGGGTAGTCCCTGCCCACAGCTTCAAATTTGCAGCCCGCCTTCAGGAAGTGCAATCTGGTCCGGCACCGGTATTGATCCGAATCGATAAAGATGCCGGGCATGGAGCGGGCAAACCCACTTCCAAGGTCATCGAGGAACAAGCCGACTTTTGGGCGTTTTTCTTTTACAATATGAATGAGGCGTATTAAAGGTTAAGGTTTAAGGGTATGAGCGAGTGATTGTAAGCGCGAGGTCAGAGATGGACGTATAGTACGTGTTTAATTTCCCCGGGAAGATCTATTTCGGCGATCAACTCCCCGGTTTCTTTATCCACCATTTGTACCATTTGATTTTCGCGCAGCGTTTTTTCCCTTGCTTTTCGTGTTTTCGTTAATTCTTGAATTTGACGTTCTATTTGGGACCAGGTGGTGTCTATGGAGAAGTCGTATTTTATCCTTTTTTCGAGTCGTATCCGGGCCTGGTCATAATCAAATCGTTGCAGGCCCAATTCAGTCGCTTGGGTCATAGCCAGGGTCTTCAGCTCCCGGATCAATGCATTCAGGTAAGTTTCATACCTTTTCAGTTCGATATATACCTGGAGGAGATCATATTCACCGCTTTTTACGATTTCGCGTACATGGGAAGCAGCCAGGCCTTCGATACTTTCTTTATTCAATCCCCGATCTATGGTTCCTATTTCTCGCACCACTTTTACCATATCAATTGTCCTTTAATTTACGTTAAAATTAAGGGGTCATAAGGTAAGAAAAAATGTTATAATTCCCGAATGTTTTCCAGGAATTTTCGAACTTCGCTATACGTGATGATTTTATCCGAAAAATAGACGATCGCCCGATCGATCTCATCGGGTTTGGCGTCGAGGTGGTTGAGAATGTTGATAAGGTGCATTTTCATATGACCTTTCTGAATGCCTGTAGTGACCAAAGACCGTACGGCGGCGAAATTTTGAGCAAGCCCTGCTACGCCGATGATCTTCATCAATTGTCGAGCGGAGGGATTTCCCAACAACTCCAGGGATCGTTTGGCCAAAGGGTGGATGTGGGTCAGTCCCCCGACTGTTCCCACCGCAACGGGGAGAATCAGTTCAAGTCTGAATTGATCTTCTTCTATCGAGCAAGTGGTCAGTCCGCGATACTGCCCATCCCGTGCAGCATAGGCATGACCAGCAGCTTCGATCGCTCTAAAATCGTTTCCGGTAGCCAGAATTACGGCATCAACGCCATTAAAAATACCCTTGTTGTGGGTGGTTGCGCGGTAAACATCCATCCGGGCGATGTCTACGGCTTTCTTAAATCGATAAGCAAAATCCTTCCCATTGAGTTCAGACTGGTCTAATTCCTGGAGCGTACATTCCACGGATGCCCGGATGGTACATTGCGGGGTGTAATTGGATAAAATGGACATCAATACATCGGGAAGCTCACAATTGGGCCCAAACCATTCCGTAAACAGGTCGTCCAATCGGGATGCGAAATTTTCCAGTATGGAATTGATGTAATTTGCACCCATGGAATCACAGGTTTCAAAACAAATCAGGAATTGATAGTAATCCGGGTCCTCTTCAAAAGTTCTGATTTTCAACGATTTGATTCCCCCTCCCCGTCTGATCATATTTTCGGATAGCGATTTCGAATGATGGAGCAGGGATTCAAATATAGTTGTCTCATGTCGCAGTAACAGTTCCCGTTGGCCATTCCAGTAAAAATGAATTTGGCCTATTTTCTCAGTATTGATTACGGTGGCCTGAAATCCACCTCGGTTCATCCAAAATTTGGCCGCATTGCAGGCTGCCGCGACGACCGAACTTTCTTCGATCACCATCGGGATCGTATACGATTTCCCATTGATAATAAAATTGGGAGCGACACCATAGGGGAGGATAAAATTGCTGATGGTGTTTTCTGAGATTCGGTCGTATATGCGTTGGCGTTCTTCGTTATCCAGCCAGTAGCTTTGGAATTCCCCGATGGCTTCTGCGGGATTGTCGAAACCATGCTCCGCCACCCAGCTCAACTTACCCGCTTTGCTCCGTTTCGAGAAACCATTGACCATCATACTTTTTTTCATGGCAGGTTATCTTTTTTAAGTGAAAGATAATTTTGACAAAGGGCCCATCCCCGGTGTAGGTAATCCGTGTATTGGTCCAGAGCTTCGTATGAGATGAGCGCTCGTTTGAGAAAAGCGGAGGCCTGACCGATCAGGGAAGGGAATTGGGATTTTTCATGGAGGTAATACCCGTCCAGAAAACCCTTCATTCCGCCGGATATAATCAGTGATTTATCCGGGTAGTGATCGGCGTTTTTTCGCAACAGTGCATTGGTCAAATCCACCATTTCTTCCGCCGAATGACCTACGCGGGTCAATCCCTCATAGACTTCCCGCCGGGCCTGATCCGATCGCAGCAATTCGACCAGGGTAAAATTGGTCCCACCGTTGGCCGCAAAATCGATGGCCTCCAATGGAAGTCTCAGAAGTGCGTCCAGGCTGGCTTTGCCCATGCCCTGTCCCACCTCCTTAACGATGACGGGAAAAGGGCATTCTTCGAGGAGTCGGGTCAGGGTTTCGAGGGGTGGTGTGTGGATCCTATCCCCTTCGGGTTGCATCCATTCCTGCCAGGGATTGACGTGGACGATCAACCCGTCGGCTCGGAGTCGGTGGATCAGTTCAAGCCACTGATCCATTCGATCTTCCCGGATCGCTTCTTCGAGTTGGGCGATGCCGATATTGGCAAAAAAAGCGACGTCGTTGCCCAGGATGGGGCGGAGGTCAAAATCCGGAAAATGTTCCGGGTGTTCCAGGAGTATCCGGCAGCTGCCCAGCCCCATGCCCATTTGGTATTTGGCGCATACGCTGGCGAGGTTGCGGTTGATCGAACCCGCTTTTTCGGTACCACCGGTCATGCTCGAGACCCAAAAGGGGGATTTCAGCACCTTTCCGGCCAGCTCGAGGGCAAACTCAGGTCTGGCGGGTGGATGCGCTGAGAACAGGGGTTCGTAATAGAATCGTTCATCCAGCCTACGCTGATCGATCTGAGAATCAAAGGCCAGATCGATGTGGTCTTTTTTTCGGTCGTTCAAATTTCAATTTTTTGCATCATCGTGCTAACAAAGATAATGGATGGGTGGTATTATTCTAATCCTGAATGGAGCAATTTATTTGTGAACCGGAGATATGCAAGATCTCTGACATCTGGCACATATTTAGCGTAGTCAAATCTTTAATTCGTATATCAAGGAGTATGATCGTGGTGTAGCGTTAGTATCATAATGCACTATTGTGTTAT
>CALGAA010000324.1 GCA_937952445.1 uncultured Bacteroidota bacterium
ATTCATAGGCTACCAAATCCCTCCAAGTTGCCAGTTCCCGGAAGCAAAATATCCTAAAAACAGCTTTTGGCATGAATGAGAGCCGGAGGCTCGGCCTCATATGGTAGCCCCCGATTTCAATCGGGGGTTTAAGGTCTAAAAAAAATATTTGAGATCCGTAGGATCGACCGATAGCTAATTACAAATTACAAATTACGACTGAGAGGGAGGCTGTGGACTCGTGCCCGGGTTTTCCGGAGTGGTAGATTGTCGGTGGGTAACCTGTAGGAATAAAAAAAGCCCCGCAGAAAACTGCAGGGCCCCTATTCATCATTACTTATTTACTTCAGGCTTCTGATTTCTCAGAGGCTTCTTTCTTCTTACCAAACCGGGCAAATTTCTTATTGAACTTATCAATACGTCCTGCAGTATCCACGTACTTCATCTTACCCGTATAGAACGGATGCGATTTGTTCGAAATTTCCAGCTTAACCAACGGATATTCCTTTCCATCTTCCCATACAATCGTGTCTTTGGAAGCTACAGTTGACTTCGTCAAAAAGGCCTCGTCACAGGAAAAATCCTTAAAAACGACGTATCTGTAATTTTCCGGATGCGTATCTTTTTTCATCACTATAAAATTTTAAAATTTTCTGGTCTTGCGAAACAGAATCTTTGATTCTACATTTATTTTAGCATCTTTAGCCCCTGGCTGAGACGTGTACCCCTCAAGGTACAATATTTTAAGAGTGCAAAGATAAGAAAAATATTTTATGAACTCAATTTAAAGCGTATAAATTTAGTTATAATCAATCAAAACAGATGACAGAACGTATGAAATTATTAGAGGATCGGGTGGTGCTGGTGACTGGTGGAAGCAGAGGCATAGGTGCGGGGATTGTCACTAATCTGGTAAATCAGGGCGCAAAAGTCGCTTTTACATACCGCTCTTCCGCTACACAGGCGGAAGCGTTGATCGAATCACTGGGCGCATCGCCGGATCAGGTAAAATCCTACCAGTCCGACGCCGCCAGCGGCGAACAGGCTGAAGCCGTTGTCAAACAGGTTTTGGAAGACTTCGGAACCATTCACGTGCTGGTGAACAACGCCGGAATCACCCGCGATACCCTGATGCTGAGGATGAGTGAAGAGCAATGGAATGATGTGATGCAGAACAATCTGACTTCTGTTTTCCTGATGACCAAACAAGTATTACGGCCCATGATGCGGAATCGCGAAGGCTCGATTATCAATTTGTCCAGTGTGGTGGGACTGATGGGCAACGCCGGCCAGGCGAATTACGCAGCCTCCAAAGCGGGGATCGTTGGATTTACCAAAAGCATCGCCAAAGAACTGGGGAGTCGCAACATCCGCTGCAACGCCATCGCTCCCGGTTTTATCGAAACCGAAATGACCGATGAACTTAAGAACAAAGACGAATACCTGGCAAGCATACCCATGCAACGGTTTGGTACCGTTCAGGAAGTGGCTGACGTGGTCACCTTTTTGGCATCGGATATGTCCAATTATATCAACGGTCAGGTCATCAGTGTGTGCGGTGGTATGAATACCTGACATTTTCGGAATTTAAAATAAGCTGAATGCCGGGCAGGGGGTGGAAATGGATCTTCATGGTGGCCATCGCGCACGCGTCGTGCCTTTGGAAACCCATCACCCCTATATGGAACGAATCAGACGCGATCGTGCTGGAAGCCCGAAATCAGTCCCCTCATCTCTGCAATTCCAGCGAACACTATATTCCATGGGGAGGAGTGTCCGGTAACCAACCCATGCGGGTCATTCGACTGAATTTTCATTTTATGAACAGTCGTGACAGCACGCGCAACCTCACCGGCGAGGATGCCGTACGCTTTGCCACCGAGTTGGTGAAGGAAGCGAATTACGATTTGGCCCACAACCAACCGATGCGCCTGCCGTTGGGGAATTCTACTCCGGTCCTGGATCCCCTGCTGCGGTATAAAATCGCCCGGAAGGCCACGGGGCAGCCTGCGATTTATGAGCATTTTGACGATGATCACTACTACCTGGTCAAAAAAGGGAGGTACCGCAACAACTACGATACCCGGGTGATCGACCAATACGGCGTGGGCCTCGATTCGATCCTCAATGTTTTTATCCAGGTTCCGCCCCCGGATAGCATGATGGGGGAAAATTACGGTGGCCTCAAAACCGGCGTGGCGCTGCGCAATGGGATCCGGATTTCGGGACCCCTGCTCGAAGATGCGCGGGTGTACACCTACTCGGGGATGTTCAATCACGAGGTCGGTCACGTATTGGGACTGCGGCACTCCTGGGTGCGGGATCAATGCGAGGATACACCGGAACATCCCAATTGCTGGAATTTTACCAACGACGGGTCGGTATGTGATTCGCTGGTGTCCAACAACGTCATGGACAGCAATGCGGATCAGGATGCGCTGACGCCATGCCAGATTGGCATCATGCAGCAGAGCCTTACCACATCGGGGTCCCGGGGCAGGGGGTATCTCCGCCCAGATCATTGCCGGAAGCAGGATCTTGACCCGATCCGCATCCGTGACACCGTCGAATGGTGCCGGGAAATGGACGTGGTGACGGACATTGTTATCGGCCGGAACAGCCAGCTCATCGTTTCCAACCGGCTTTCCATCCCCGCCGGAGGCCGTATTTACATCGAGAAAAAAGGCAAGCTTGTTTTGCGCTCCACCGCAGTGTTACACAATGCCTGTGGGTTGGGATGGGAGGGGATCTTCAGCCGGAGTGGAGACCCGGGGCAGATCGTGGTGGAAGAAGGAGCCCGCATCGTATTGGAGTAATCCTTCCTGTATTTTTGAAATCCAATTGAGACGACCGGAATATCTGAAATGTCAAAACTTTTCAGTGGAATTGCGATTTATTCCCGCCAGGTTCCTGGTTTTACTTCCACCGGCATCCCATTTTTCCCTATCTTTCGTTGGAATTGAAATCATAGAACGATGAAGATATACACCAAAACCGGGGACCAGGGTTTGACCTCGCTGCTGGGGGGTAGCCGGGTTTCCAAAGCTCATATCAGGGTGGATGCTTACGGCACCATCGACGAACTCAATGCCAATGTCGCTCATCTCAAGGACAAACTCAAGATCGATCGTTTTGATGAGCCGGTAACCGCATTGCTTCATCAGGTTAATAAACACCTGTTTGACATTGGCTCGTTGCTCGCCCTGGAAAACGATAAATATAAAGGGAAAATAGCCTCCTTCGATCCGGAATCGATCACTCTTCTGGAAAAGCAGATCGATTATATGGATGAAAAACTTCCGCCGCTCCGGGCGTTTATCCTGCCGGGCGGTCATCAGATGGTGTCATGGTGCCACGTTTGTCGCACCGTGTGCCGCCGTGCCGAGCGAACCATGGTCAGGCTCCACGAGGAGGAACCCATCCAGCCCGATTACATCGCCTACGTCAATCGGTTGTCGGATTACCTTTTTACGCTGGCCCGGTACATCGCGGTCACGTATAATGTGGAGGAAGATAAATGGAAGAATCAATGACGAATGTGAAATTACGAATTACGAATGTGGGAATAGTCCGCCTTGGGCGGCCTATTCGTTTGGGCGAATTCCGCTCCGCTTTATTCGCGTTTGGGTCCTGGTCGCTGTTGCGCCCCGGACGTTTGGGGCCTCACGGCCGTTTGGTGGTGACGTTGTTTGGTGATTTTACCTACCTGCAGTAATAGGTAGGCAATGGACGCGGCGAAAGGCATGCGGCGAAAGCGGCTTAGGTTAACGCAGCCCACCAATTTCATTGGGGGCCAGGTCACGCTATGTCCCTACGGTCCAAGTCGTGCCTTTGGCGCCGTTGCGAAATCGTGGCGACCGTTGCCTACCAGTAATATAATGGTACCGGCTGGTAGGCAGGCGTGAAACAAAACAGCCAAAGCGGCATAAGTTTTTGGCCATTTCTGGCATACATGAGAGCCGTAGGCTCGGTCCCATATTGTAGCCCCCGATTTCAATCGGGGGTT
>CALGAA010000325.1 GCA_937952445.1 uncultured Bacteroidota bacterium
AATTATCTGGCGCTCCGGCATCTACCCAGCAACCGATGAGTTTGATTTGGGCATCCGTCAAACTACCGGTTTGGGGCATTACTCTGGAAGCGGTTAATTCTTTCACTTTGGCCGCATTGTTTTTGACGACCTGGTACGTTCTGAAATCGGGTATGGGTTGACTTCCATCGTGGCACATGATGCATTTGGTGGTGATGATCGGCTGGATGTCCATAACAAAAGAGATCCCTGGTTCGCAATCAGGTTCATCGGGACCACCAGTCATGTCATCATTTTCGCTTTTGGAGCACGCGCTTACACCAGCGAGCAACCCGAGAACGATCAGTGTACAAATCGAATATTTATTAAGCTTTTGATGTATCATATCGGTTGTATTTGTATGTCAGTATTACACAATGAGCGAATGAACAATCCGGATTATTCGACTGGTGCTGCGGGGGTCTGGTCATTGAGGATGGGCCATACACCCGGCGAGGGTACACTTACGCCTTTGTTGTCCCCACGGGCTTCGTCTCCGCCAAAGTAATACACAGGCCAACCCCTGAACGTAAGTTGAGACCTTCCGTACACATCAATAATGTTGAAGTCCGAACGATCAAGCGTGCTGGGAATGGCTCCGAGTTCTGTCTCGAAGATGGGCCAGCTGCCATTGTTTGAAAAATCTTCATTAGTGAAGTTGTTCTTATCAAATTTGTCGTTCTTAAACCCGTATAAGGTGTTGCCCATCGCATCGGTCAAATACACGGTATTTCCTTCTCCCGTCATGTAATTTCCGGTTTCAGATACCACGTATTGATTGCCATCGGCACCGGTTAACTGGGCGCTCACAAGCATCACCGTATAATCCGGTTTGGCTACGAACCATATCCCGCTCGCACCTTCCCCGTTCGTCTGTCCGGGCGCATTGTCGTTGGAAAAATAATACAGAGGCCACCCTTTGTATGTGGTTTGTTGTGCCCCATCCGGTCGGGTGATCACCGCAAAATCGGCCTCATCCAATCCTTCGTCCAGCGTCAAATCATCGGCATAAAAAACAGGCCAATTGCTCAAACACCCTCCTTCACATCGGGATGTCATTCGGGAGTCACGGGAGAAAAAGTACAGAGTCATACCCGCCTCATCTGTTAACATGGGGCCTAAAGTGGCGTGATCTTCCAGTTGGATCGCATTCATTGGTTCTGGTTCGGGTGTTCCATCCTCGTCATCGTCGCATCCGATTGTGAAAATGAGGATCCAAAGCAATAAGATTATCATCTTTTTCATAGCATAAGAGTTTGGTTCATCAATTTATTCTCGCTTTGTTTCCTTCAGGGTCCAGTCGTTGTGAAATTTTGATTCACGATTTATGTGTTCCGAAAAGACCGGCATATGATGCAGTTCATTCGACATATTGATTTTTGAGGTTGGTGTATTCGGGTTTCATGTGCATAGAAATCTGTAAAAAATATGCTAAATTTGTTTACACCAAATCTAGCTTAAACCAGCTCTGATTAAATAGGATTTTATGGTGAAAGGGAAAAAATGGAGTTCGAAAGGGAATTCCTGCGGTTGAAAAAACCAATCATTTTTGTATGAGAAAAGATCAGGTCTATTTTTATACATTTCTCGGATTAACCGTGGTGACATTTGCCATCGGATACTTCAGCATGCAATCCCTGATCGAATATTCCACCAACAACTTACTACAATCTCAGATCGAATCGAGTAAACGGGAGGCCAATGAAATTTCCAATCTGGTCAAGTACCAACTCGAAGCTGGCTTACCCCGCGAAACCGTTATCGATAATCTGCAGCGTACCCTGGAAGGCACCACTATGGAATCCGGCTTTGTCTGTATGTTTGACTGGTCGGGGGTTGAGATTTGTCATCCCAATCCCGACAAAGTAGGTCAGCAGGTTCTTCCTGGTCAATCTATTGTTCAGCCATTGGTGTACAACGAATTGGCTGTCAATGATTTTTATGACTTGCTCAACGCCGGAAAGGAAGCGGGTGGAATCCGGGATTTTACAGATGAAGAACGCAATTCCGAAATTATTTATCTCTACCCGGTGGAAAATACGGACTGGATTGTGGCGGCCCATGCTAATATCGATCAAATCGAAAACCGTGTGGCCCATATGCGGACCAATTTCACCCTGGTCTATTCCATTTCCGGTATATTGATCGTCCTCATTTCGTTCTTTACGGTTCGTTTTATCGGCGGTCGGTATGAGATGGTTCTCGAGGGTCAAAACCAGGACTTATCAAACGAGTTGGTTAACCTTTCCCGGTTGAATCAGGATTTGTTGAAATATAAAGAAAACTGGAGCGACAAACAGGTCCCTGAACATGCTAACGAGAGCAATCATTTCAATAAGCGAATTATCACACATTTTAAAGATGAAATTGTGACGATTGAGACAGCTGATATTGCCTATCTGTACATCGACCGATCGATTACCCACATCCGATGCCAGAACGGCGATAGGTTTACCAGTAATCAAAGTTTGTCTGAACTGGAAAACCGGCTGGACAAAAATCAATTTTTCAGAGCCAATCGCCAGTATTTGCTTTCCATAAAGGCTATTGAAAAAATATTTGTATACGGAAACAATCAGTTGAAAATTACGGTCCTTCCGCCATCTCCGGATGACATTCTGATCAGCAAAAACCGGGTGGCAGAGTTCAAAGAATGGTTGAATTCGTAGTAATCCCTGCTTGTCTTTCGACCTGGACTATTCACCTATTGACGTATAAACCACTTTTCATCTTCATAGGCTTATATAAAAACGAATAGAAATATTTGGTTAGAAAGAGGCGTGTCGACCTACCTTCTATAATGGGTTCTACTTGTTCATTCATTTCCCCCTCACGCACTATAGGGAATATGAATTCGATTGTTTTCCAATTTTAACACATATAAATAATATTCATATCAACTTTTCAGCACGATGTTTTTGTAAAGTTCCATATCGAGATAAGCACTATGATAATCAGGCATGTATAAATTTTTTGCAATCTGTTAACCCTTTAATTGACTTTAAGTCAAAATAATAATCTAAGGAAACCCTAATTTCTATTGTAATGTTCTTGCCTTTCAACATTTTGACGGTGTAATATTTCGTTATATATTTAATGATGTTGGTTATCTGTGCGATTTTTCTTTTTTTAGATATATCCTTCAGATTCATTTAAAATGATATTTCCTTATAAACTCGTAAGACATGAATAATTTTCTTCACCTTCGTATCTCAGGATTTTCCGGATATGTTTACATTAACCTATTGATATTTATTTTCGCATTATTTTGGAGCTCATGCCTGTGGTCTCAGCATGCGGTAGAGGGGAACATCATGGATGCATCTGGCGAGCCTCTCATCAGCGTCAACGTTCAGGTGAAAGGCAGTACATTGGGGACTTCAACTGATTTTGAAGGACGCTATGCCTTAGGAGATGTCCCGCCAAATTGCATTCTGGTGATTTCTTATATCGGATATGAAACCCAGGAAGTTCCGGTACAGGAGAGGGATCATATTGACGTAACCCTCGTTCCGGATGCCCAGTTACTGGATGAGGTGGTTGTGGTCGGGTATGGGACTTCCCGTCAAAAAGACCTGACCGGGTCGATCGTCAATGTTCAGGCGGAGGAATTGGCCAAATTTCAACCGTCTAATGTCCAGGAACTTCTCCGCTCTGCGGTGCCCGGCTTGAAGGTGGGATATAGTACAAGCGCCAAGAATACTCCGGATTTTGAAATCAGAGGGGATAACACGATTAAGTCCGATGATGCCACCGAGGTTTCAGCGAATCGACCCTTAATCGTGTTGGATGGGGTTATTTTCAATGGCGATATTGCCGAAATTAATGTTCAGGATATTGAAAGCATCGATGTGTTGAAGGATGCTAGTGCTGCCTCCATATACGGCTCGCGTGCGTCCAACGGCGTTATCGTGGTGACCACTAAAAAAGGGACCACCGCCAAACCCCGGATTAGGGCTAGTGCAAAACTGGGGGTGGTGACCGGGGCGCGACGGATTCATACTTTCAAAGCAGGGGATGAAGTCATGACCTGGCTGACCGATCTCAATGAATCCATCAATAGTTTGTCCCAGGAACCGTGGTCAAAATATGATGATTACCAAAAACTTGACCCGCAGTACCGGGATGCCTGGTTGACGGCCAACGGAATTCCCGGAGAAACCGATCAGAGAAAGATTACAAACGCCTGGCTGGATGCCTTTGGTTTTGAACAAAATGAAAAGGAGAATTACCTGGCTGGCCGGGAATTTGACTGGCAGGACTGGTTATTTCATACGGGGCTTCGGCAGGATTATGATCTGAGCGTTTCGGGACGAAATGATAACATTTCCTATTACTGGTCTATGGGCTATGGAAACAGCGAATCGGTTCAGGTCGGCGAACGATTTTCCACGGTGACTTCCCGACTCAATTTTGATATCCGAGCTACGGAATTTCTCAATTTTGGACTCAACGCTCACTTTGCTTATCAGGACGAAGGAGATTTACCCATTGGCAATGGGGGATATCGGACCGCCTCTCCGTATGATGCCCCCTGGGAGAATGTCGTCTTCAATGAGGATATCCCCACCATTGGGAAACTTCCCAACAAATACCCCCGGGAATACCTGAAAACTGCTGGTGCCGGATCGAACCGGGGCAATCCGTTTTTGGACCCGGCCTATTTTACCCGAAAATTTGACCGGTATAAGATTTTTCCGACCATGTATGCGAAAGTACAGCTCCCCTTTGGCATTCAGTTCACTTCTAATTTTACCACCCGTATGGATTTTAGAAACCGTTTGGAATACGAGGATAGTGCAAATCCCAATTGGTCCCACGGTGGGTATGCCCGTCGCCAGGGAAATAAAACCTTTGAATGGCAGGTGGACAACATCATCAATTGGTCCCGGGACTTTGGAGCACACCGGCTTGATTTTACAGGATTGGTGAATGCTGAAAAAAACCAATTGTGGTATACCGACGTCCAGACGTCAAATTTTTCGCCTACTGAAAAATTGGGATACCACGGGGTGACTTTTGGATTGGTGCCCCAGAATGGCTCCAGTGACGAAGTCATAACCCGAAATGCTTTGATGGGACGGATTAATTATGGCTACGATAATCGTTACAACCTTTCTGTTTCCGTCCGTCGAGATGGATATTCCCGGTTCGGGTCAGCCCAAAAATATGCGGTATTTCCTTCGATTTCCGGGGCGTGGACCTTATCGAATGAGGTATTTATGTCTGTTTTGCCTGAATGGGTGACTTTCTTGAAGCTCAGAGCGAGCTGGGGAGTCAATGGAAACAGCAGCGGTCTGGGATCCTACGCGGCATTTGCCACGTTAAGCGATAACAAATATTTGAACTACGACAACGGATACTTTGTCGCGCCCTATCTGTACATCAACCGGATCGCTAATCCCAACCTGGCCTGGGAAAAGAACCATGCGCTCAATTTTGGTCTGGATTACGGGATCCTGGATGGACGGGTTCGGGGTGCATTGGATGTTTACAGTTCGACCACCACTGATATGTTGCTGGACAAAAAGCTACCCATTGTCACCGGATTTGAAAGCGTCACCACCAATGTTGGGAGTTTGCAGAACGTGGGATTTGATTTATCCCTGCACACTACGAACATGCAACGTCCCAATTTTCTCTGGTCGTCCAATTTCAATGTGACCTTTAATAAAAATAAAATCATTTCACTGACGGGAGAGAAAATCGAGATGACCGACGAACAGGGTAACACAGTATTGCGCGAACCCGATGATATCGACAACGGATGGTTCATAGGCCAAAATAAAGATGTGATTTGGGATTATGAACTGGATGGGGTGTACCAACTGGGAGAAGAAGATGAGGCCGCCACGTATGGGTTGTATCCGGGCGATTTTCGAATTGTCGATCAGAACGGGGATGGGGTCATCAATTCGGATGATAAAATATTTCAAGGACTCAGAAAAAATCCCTGGTACCTGACCTTTACGAATAATTTCCAGATCAGAGATTTTGACATCGGCGTGATTTTATTGTCCAAACTGGGTTACAAGGGAGGAACAGATTACCCTTTTAATAATCGACAGGAGTACATCAAGAACCACAACTGGTTTAATTTGCCGTATTGGACGCCCAACGATCCAATCAACCATGGCGCCAGAATCAATTCGATCCGGATTGGTAATGCGAATTATTATGCCCCCAAATCTTACCTGCGGGTGCAAAATATCTCAGTAGGCTATCGATTACCTGTCTCTTTGCTCAACCGGCTGAAATTCGGATCGGAAGTTCGGTTGGCTTTCACTGTGGAAAACGCTGCTGTACTGTCCGACTGGATTATCGGGGACCCGGAATCCGATCAGGAAATGCCCCGTGTTTTTTCATTTAGCATCAATACAACTTTATGACACTCCCTGAAAATATCACACCTAAAAAAGTCCACAAAATTAGATTTAAGATGAGATCACCATATTTTACACTGACTATTATCGCGATTAGTGCCTTGATTTTCACACCCTCCTGCAGTGATGAATTCCTGGAACAATATCCACTTTCCACCCTCAGTCCTGAAAATACATTTGTCGATGCTACCGGCTTACAAACCGTGCTGGATGCCGCGATTAAAGGCGTATTTAATCAATGGAACGGTGACGTGAATCAGTTGATGTTCAATCACAACATGAGCGAAGCGACCGTCGTGGCCTCCACGGACAAGCCGGATGCCTTCGTTGACTTGAGAACATATGCAACGCCTCAAAATTCCCGGGACAACGATGCTGGTAGAACGCTTTCCTTTTATGCAGAAAACTACAAACAAATCAAAAGCTGTAATACGGTCATCGATTATATCGATATTCCGGATTGGGCAGGTGGAGAGCAAAATGAGGATAGGAATCATTTGCTCGGGACGGCGTATTTCCTGCGGGCGTATTTTTATCTCCAACTCACGATGCAGTTTGGAAATGTCGCTTTCCCCCTCAATGTCGTTTCCGAATCACGACAGGATTTTAAAGTTTTCCATATGCAGGGAATTTGGGATCAGATGATTTCGGATCTGGAATGGGCCATTCAATGGGTAAAACCCAAAAGTGAACTCCCTGTCGGACAGCCGCCCGTCGATGCCGTGAAAATGCTTTTGGCCAAATACTACATGCTCAACGAGCGATTTACGGATGCAGAAGCTTTGATGACGGAGGTGATCAACGATGATCAATCCAGACTTTTTACAGATGCCGATGTGGATCGGGATTTTGTGAGGGTGGGCAATAACTTCAATCCCTTTACCGGCGAATTGCTTGATGGGCTTGATTGCAACCAGCCTGCAGACGCCGTCAACTTGCTGCACATGGAAGAAGGCGCACAAAAAACGCAAAATCCGGAAGGAATTTGGGTGCTGGTCAATGAGCCCTTCGTGGATGGGAGTCAGGGCAGATCTGCATCGATTCGGGCCTGGGGCCCTAACTTTGTCAGTACGAATAAAGGGGTAAAAGCCCCTCCGGTGGGAACGGTGACCGGTATGGATATTGCCCAAAATGAACGATCGAAGCAGATGCACAAATGGGGGCGTAGCCAGGGCTTTAGTCGTCCGACCAACTACTCTCAATATGAAATTTGGAACCGAAATGGTCAGGTAGACCGACAAGATTACCGGCACAAGAGAGGCAATTGGTTTGATATGGATATGTTGATTTATGACAATCCGGATTTGCAGGGTACGGATTGGTACGGTGAACCTGTCCGCCTCTACCACAACAACATCTTGCTATGTGAAGATTCCATCCGATGTTATTTTGGATATCCACTGTACAAATTTTATGCGATGAATCGGCAGGATGAGGTCAAAAGGCAGGATGGTGGAAAACGTGATTTCTATATCATGCGGGAAGCAGAAGCGTATTTAATCCGGGCGGAGGCACGATTCTGGCTTGATGATTATCAGGGTGCAGCGGATGACATCAACATCATACGTTCCCGGGCAAATGCTTTGTCGATGTACACTGCAGCAGATATTCAGGAGGATGGGATAGGTGCTATACTGGATGAACGGTGTAGGGAATTGTATGGCGAGGAATACCGACATGACGAATTGGTTCGGATCTCCGTAATTTTCGCCAAGACCGGGAAGCAGTGCTACAACGGTAAATCCTATAACTGGGACGGCAATGATATGGAAAAATCCCTGTCTGCGGACAATTTTTATTATGACCGGCAGATGGAACGGAACAACTTTTTTCGGGAAGAGGTACCCTGGTCGACTTATCCCACGACCCGATATACCATCGATCCAATGCATATATTTTGGCCGGTTTACGAACCCTATATCATCGGAAATGTGGAAAATGTTCTCAACCAAACCACGGGATACGATGGTTCTGAAAATAATATCGAACCACTCGTTCACGTCGTCCAACCACCAGGATTACCCAATACTGACCCTATGGAAGCTATCGGAGAACGTTAAAATTGGATAAAATCCATCTCGTGGATGAGGAAGGAATATATTCATAAAACTGTTGGTTGTCAATGCGGTGGGAAAGCCATGTGATGAGGCAACCAGATGTATGATTCAATTATTTTATCATTATGTGTCAATATTTCGGCTCAATTAAAATATTTTGTTAAATTTGGGCGGTTTGGAAATTTAATGTTGGAGGCAGGACTTCCAATAGAGGAGAATGACCAGGATCTTTTTTGAAAAAAGAAGAAAAGCTGTTATTTTCAAACCTTGATTTTGAGATCAAATTTATTTATCACATAAATATTAGAAATGAAGTTAGGATTTAGATTATTCACCGTAATGGTTTTTGCGTCAATAATGTTCACTGCCCCGGCCATTGGTCAGGATGATGCTACGCCAGCATCGCTGTACAATGACGGAGTGGCGGCATTGAAAGGAAAGGAATATACGAAGGCTCTGGATCTTCTCCAGCAGGCATTGGAGAAAGCAGATCCGGAACAGGATGAGCAAATTATATCGTTGGCCTCCCGAAATGGTGCGGTTGCAGCGTATTATGCCGGTCGTGATGCGCGGAGAGACAAAGAGATGGATCAAGCCCTCGAAATTTATGAGACGGGCATTAAATTGAATCCCGATTTTTGGGGAAATTACGACGGTAAGGCACGGGTTTTCAATTCCCAGGGAAACAAAGCTGGTGCGGTAAAAGCATTTCTTGAAGGTAGCCAGGTAGCTGCGGAAGGCAATGCGGAGAAAGGCGAGGAATTGAAAAACAACGCTACGGTGTTGGTTCAGAACTCATATACCAGCAACAAATGGGATGAAACCATCGAACTCGGGACAGCATTTCTGAATGAAGTGGAGTCCGCCGATGTTCGATTTTATCTGGCTCGTGCATACAAGGAAAAGAATCAATTGAATGAGGCGCTGGAACACGCCAACAAAGCCATAGAGCTGGCGGAAGGTGGATCCGAAGGTCGGAACTATTTTGCACAGGCAGAAATCTACGAAGCTATGGGCAATACGTCTGCTGCCATCGAAGCGTATAAAAAGGTGCCATCCGGAACATACAGTGAGATGGCGAAATACAAGGTCGAGCAGATGGCGAATCAATAAAAAAGCGCAGCGAATTTTAAATTCATCCTGCGATGACCTTAAAGTCCATATTGTAGTTCTGGCATAACTCTTACTGGAACTTTAAAGCGCCACGTATTTACCAAGAAAATTTTATAAAGATTATAGAGCCTGCTCCTTCCGGAGTGGGCTTTTTATTGTTGCGATATTGAATACCCGGAACATGTGATCGGAAGGTCTTATTGCCTTCATTCAAAAGAGGTCATCTATGCTATGGGTGAGTCCTGAAATGACGATGGTGTACCAGCGATGGGTTTCAACCCATCGAATGGGTATCAAGACTTGTACTGAGTCCTGAAAGAACGATGGTTTACCAGCGATGTGTTTCGATTCGTAAACGCGAAGCAATTTGGACGCCCCTGTATATATTGGGTTCAATTGCTGCTAACCAATCCTCCCTTTATTCTGCTTCCATACGAACACCGTACGAATCGTCCCCGGGGGAAGAATATGATAAGATTCAATGAGTTGTAAAATCGGAATCTACCCATTTAGTCTTACATTGGTTTTTTATAAGAGCTAAATTCCGCATATTTGCGGGCCAAAATTTGGTCAGGATTTCTGAGTTAATGAGATTATGGAAAAGCAACGATTGAAGCAGCATTATAAGAGAAAGAAAAACTGGCTTCGGTGGGGGCCTTACCTCAGCGAACGGCAGTGGGGAACGGTGCGGGAGGATTACAGCCCGGACGGAAGCGCATGGGATTATTTCCCTCACGATCACGCGAGAAGCAGAGTATACCGGTGGGGAGAAGATGGGATTGCTGGAATTTCTGACGAAAAATGCCGGATCTGTTTTTCCCTGGCGATGTGGAACGGACGTGATCCTATCCTAAAAGAGCGGTTGTTTGGTCTGACCAGCCCCCAGGGAAATCATGGGGAAGATGTGAAGGAACTGTATTACTATTTGGATAATACGCCGACCCATTCCTACATGAAGTATCTTTACAAGTACGGTCACAGACCCTATCCTTATGATGAATTGTTACGGGTCAACGCCGAACGCACTGTGGAGGAATACGAGTATGAAATCCTGGATACGGAATGGTTTGACAACGATGATTATTTTGATGTGGTCACCGAGTATGGAAAGGATGATGAGAATGACATTTGCATTCGGATAACGGTCAAAAACCGGAGTCAGAGTCCACATGAACTGTATATGCTTCCGACCTTATGGTTTCGGAATTTGTGGTCGTTTGAATTGATGTCCAGAGACAACATCATTCGAAAATCGAGCGACAGGCCGGGAAAAGTGGCTGTTTACCACAACGAGGTGGGCAATTTTTCCTTGTATTTTGACGAACCTGAAGCGTATCTTTTTACCAATAATGAAAACAATGCAGAGCGGTTGTTTGGTAAGGAAAACGCGTTGCCCCTCGTCAAGGATCGGTTTCACGATATGCTGGTGCATGGCACCTGGCAAGAGGAGAAGGATCTGTATGATGAGGGCACTAAATTTTCACCCTTGTACCACCGTGAGCTCCAGGGAGGAGAGGAATGGACCATTCAGCTTCGGCTGACGACGGATGGGGCGATGGACGAACCGTTGGGCGATGATTTTGACCGCATCATGAATCGCCGTCAAAAAGAAGCCGATGAATTTTATCAATCGCTCTATTTACATGATGATCCGGAATTGCGAACGATCCAACGGCAGGCCTGGGCTGGTATGTTGTGGAGCAAACAATATTATAATTACAACGTTTCCCGGTGGCTTGAGGGAGATCCGGGCAGACCTGCTCCGCCCCGGATTCGTCAGCAGGGGCGAAATCACGAGTGGAAAACACTGAACAACGAAGACGTGTTATCCATGCCGGACAAATGGGAATATCCATGGTACGCCGCCTGGGATACAGCCTTCCATTGCATTCCGCTCGCCCGGTTGGACATCCAGTTTGCCAAAGACCAACTACTACTATTTCTCAAGGAGTCTTATATGCATCCCAACGGTCAGATCCCAGCTTACGAATGGCATTTTAGTGATGTCAATCCGCCCGTGCATGGTTGGGCCGCTTTGGAAGTGTACAAAATTGACAAAGCCAATACCGGTCGGGGAGATATCAAATTTTTGAAAAGGGTCTTTTCCAAGCTTTCCCTAAACTTTACGTGGTGGGTCAACCGAAAGGACCGGGATCAGAATAACATATTCGAGGGGGGCTTCCTTGGACTGGACAATATTGGAATTTTTGACCGGAATGTAGAGATCGAGGGAGGGGGGTACCTTAAGCAAGCCGACAGTACCGCATGGATGGCGTTGTTCGCCCTCAATATGCTTGAAATGGCCATCGAAATTGCCGTGGAGGACGACGCGTTTGAGGATATGGCGATCAAATATTTTGAACATTTTATCTATATCGCCGAAGCCTTAAACCGGATGGATGAACATTGGGCAGGGATTTGGCACGATGATGACGGGTTTTTCTACGATGTATTGGTCAAGGACGATCGGTTCATACCGATCCGGATTCGGTCCATCGTGGGGCTAACCACGCTTTTTGCGGTGCTTCGGATAGAGGCATCCAAGCTCAATAAATTGCCGGGGCTTCGCAGCGGTATCAAAAAATTCGTTAAACAACGGCGGAAAAACCAACGGTACGAGGTGATCAAAACCTACGAACCCAACCGCGATTTATTTTTGACGCTGATCCCTCAGGAACGGATGAAAACGCTCGTTAAATCCATGATCGATCCCAACGAATTTTTCAGCGATTACGGGATCCGTTCGCTTTCCAAAATTCATTCGGAGCCATTTTACATGAACATCAACGGCGTGGATTACAGCATCGCCTACGATCCCGGTGAATCCACTTCACTGATCTACGGCGGAAACTCCAACTGGCGTGGCCCAATTTGGTTTCCGATTAATTATCTCATCATTCAGACCCTGGAAAAATACCAGGAGCATTTTGGGGATGAACTGACGATTCCAGACCCCAATCAGCCGGAATACCAATGGACCATGCGAGAGATCAGCCAACGCATAGCCACCAACCTGATCAGTATCTTCCGGGAAGATGGGTGGGGAAAGCGTCCGGTTAATTTGAGGTACGAGGCCTTTTATCAAAAGCCTGAGAACCGGAATCTGATCCTGTTCTACGAATACTTTCACGGTGAAAATGGTAGGGGAATCGGAGCTTCGCATCAGACGGGTTGGACCGGTCTGGTTGCCGATCTGATTGATCATTACGGTGATAAAAGCGAGGCCCGGAAATGGGAGAAGAATATCGTTTCGGAGAAGATGGTTTAGAAGAAATGAGTGCGGTTTTTTGGGGTAGGTGGGGAGTCGGAATGAAGTGGGCTTGACTTAACTTAAAGTGGGAAGAGTTTAGAAGAAATGAGTGCTGTTTGTTGGGCTGAGGTGAGAATTGGAGGCGTGGGGGCCTTTGCTGATTAGATAGGGGTAAGAGAGTAGAATATATGCCTGCGTTTTTATTGGGGTAGGTGGGAAGCCGGATTGATGTGGGCTTGACTTAACTTAAAGTGGGAAGATTTTAGAGGTTTGGGTTTTGGGGGCGGGAGTGCACTCATGCCTGGGTGATCTGGATTGGCAGATCGGCGGTGGGTAACCTTGAGGGGTCTGAAGCCCTGGCCCTATTTTTTGGTTATTTTGATAACGGTGTATTTGCGAGTCCTGAAAGGACGATGATGGAACAGCGATGGGTTTCAACCCATCGAACGGGTACATAAAAAAAGGCTGAGTCCTGA